>DRKH01000282.1 GCA_011051825.1 Desulfobulbus sp. | reverse complement strand
GTCTCTTTCTGCTGTTTGGCCTCTTTCTGCGTTTCCGACTCTTCCGTTTTTTCCGGTTGTTTCGTTTTTTTGGACTCCGCCTTTTTTTTGGGCAGCGTTTTGGCCCCGGACGGAGCGGAACGTTTCTTTCTCTGTGGTTTTCGGGTGGCTTCAGACGCCTTGACCGGCTGTTCCTTTACAGGTCCGGATTCAGCATCATCCTGCGAGTCCTTGTTGTCCAGCAGATTGGAAACTCCTTTCCACCAGGCACCGGTTGTCGCCTTTTTAATTTTTTGTTTTTTTGCCTTTCCAGAGGCTTCTGTTTCCTTTTTTTCAGTCATGAAAATTCCTACGTACAATTTTTTAGAAACCAGTACACCTGCTGCATTCGATCAGATCCGGTCATGACCGAAAAAACACCCTTATCGCAAGATCAAGCCCGGACAGAGCATTCTCAAGGTTCAATGGATCTGCCGACCGGCCGGAAACGGCGTCTGCCGCCGCTCCCACTGAACTCACAACAGATAATACAACCTGTCGCCGTGGCGACGGGTGTGAATCTTGCCTGATCGGACAAGTGGTGCAAGGTACTGCTCAACTTTTTCAAGACCTCCACAGTGGAAGATCTTATTTATATCCGCGGCCGTACATGGCCGCCGTTTCAACATCTGTATAATTTCATCAACAATATCCACTTGTTCATCGGCGGATACGGCTGAGGCTGTATCTTTTGTCGGTGCCCCCTGGGCCAGCAGATCAACCTGTACTCCGGGGTTTTGCTCTTGCAGCAGGGCCGAAATTTCCTGCAGCCGCTGCTCGCTGACGGGGAGGGCAAAGGATTCCAGCGGCGGCCGGGCAACGGTGTTGAGCTGAATCCGATCAACCCGCATCTTCCCCAAGACCGCCTGCAGGGCCTCCAGATCCTCATCCGAATCATTGATCCCGCGGGCTAGCAGGATCTCGAGCCAGAGCTTGCCCTGGTACTCATGGGAAAAAAGAATCAGCCCCTGGATTATCTCCCCAAGATCGAGACAGGTTGCGGGGCGGTCCAGCTTCCTGAAACTCTCTATCCGGGCGGAGTCAAGCGATGGAATAACCACATCGGCCAGGGCAAGTTCCTTCCGGACCTGCGCGTTCATCAGGGTTGTGCCGTTGGTCAGCACCGCTATCGGTTTGCCGGTCGTTTCTTTCAGGTGGGCAAGGATTGTACCAAAACCCGAATGCAGAGTGGGCTCGCCGCTTGCCGTCACGGTGACGATATCAATGGCAGCCAGCCGATCAGCGTCGGCGAAATAAGCGTCGATCTCTGCTAAAATCTCTTCCGTTGCGACATACTCCCCCCGCTCGCAGGTCAAGGTTGTGGTCGCCCCCACTTCACAGTAGATACAGTTCAGGTTACATATTTTCTTAGGAAGAAGATCAATGCCCAGTGAACGACCAAGTCGCCTGGAATTGACCGGGCCGAAGATGTGATCCATAAGAGGTGAGATGCCTGCGAATTGCCGTCTTGCTCCAAAGACCGAACATTGTGGCCACCGGGCTGGTACAGCAAACGGAAGTGTACAAAATTGCGATTTTAATTGTTGACTGTATAGATAAACTAATTTCAGTGACCATGCAAGCCTATTCTCCCCCTTTTTTCTTGACACAACCTACCGGTACGCGTACATTTCTACAGATTAGGCATATAGTGACCGGTCCCAGATGTCTCTCCAGACAATGCAACCTACGTGCCCGGTAAATCACATTAATTTTTTTACAGGAGCAGGTCGAGGTGCACCATAACATCCAATCCACTCCGTTTGTCCTTGCTGTTCTCCTCTTGTCGGCCTGCTGCCTCTTTTCCCCGGCAACAGGTCATACCGGCTCCATCCAGGCAAATGAATGGCAGATCACCGCAGACAAGATCACCCGCTACGAAAACCCGGCCAGTGTTATCGCCGAGGGCAATGTCGTCCTTGAAAAGATAGAAACGGTTACCAGGCAGAAAAAAGCAGCCCCAAAGGCAGACTGGTCCGCCCTGCTCGGCGAAGAACCGAAAAAGGCCGCCGATAGTGCTGCAGCCAAAAAGCCGGAAACCGTTACGGTCCAAAAAACACTGACCACCATCAAGGCCGACTGGATCGCCTATGATGTCGATCTGGGCAGGATCAAAGCCCGGGGAAACCTGCTGATCAACATCGGCCCGGACGAACTGACCGCCGACAAAGGAGTGGTTGACCTCAATCAGGAGACCGGCACCTTTTATAATGCCACCATTATTCGGGAATACAAGGACATGCACCTTGAGGGCCGGGTCATTGAAAAAACCGGCGACATGACCTACCACATTGAAGACGGCTGGATCATCACCTGCAAGGTCAAGGAAGGGGAGACTCCGCCCTGGAGTTTTGCCGCCGCCGATGCCGAAATAACCGATAATGGTTATGCCTTTTTAAAACACGCCACCTTTCGCATAAAGGGTGTACCGGTACTCTATACCCCGATCATGATGCTGCCGGCCAAACGGAGCCGACAGACCGGTTTTCTTTTTCCGTCATTTGCGGCCTCCGACCGGGACGGTTTCGACCTGACTGCCCCATTTTTCATCAACCTCTCCCCCAGCAGCGACATTACCCTGTATCCGGAATATCTCACCAAACGCGGTTTTATGGGCGGGGCTGAATTCCGCTACACCGCCGATCGTGAGACCATGGGTTTTTTCATGGCCAACTATCTGCATGATGCCCTGAGCGATCGCAGTGATCCGGACAATGACGATTATTTTGCCGATGGCGGCTATACGCACACCAATCAGGATCGATACTGGGTGCGTGGCAAAGCCGATCAGAATTTCGGGGCATGGACCTCCCGGCTTGACCTGGATATTGTTTCCGACCTTGACTACCTGACCGAGTTCAACAGCGGCATGACCGGTTTTCTTGAGACCCAGGACAGGTTTCTCGACGCCTTTGGACGCGGCTTTCAGAACAAGACCGAACTGGCGCGGGAAAATTCCCTCAAGCTGCTCCGGTCCTGGGCCAATGGTCAGGCCCTGCAGGTCAATCTCCTGGGCATGAACGATCTGCGTGAAACCAAAACCGGCCCCGACCCGCTGTGGAACCTGCCCATGGTGAACTACACCGGCCTGCTTCCGCTCTATGATACGGGAATCGATTTTTCCTGGACCGCAAACTACACCAACTTCTGGCGGGATCAAGGAGTCCGGGCCCAACGGCTCGACCTGCCGGTGAAATTAAGCACCGGCCTTCCCCTGACACCCTATCTCGAAACAATCGTTGAGGCCGGTTTCCGGAACACCAGCTACCTCATTGATGATAACGGGGACGCGGCATGGCAGAACTCGGAAACGGAAAATCGTTTTCTGGTCGATGCCGGTGGAAAAATCAGCACCACGATGATCCGGGATTTCGGGGTCAACATGGGTGAAATTTACAGCTGGAATCATACGTTCAGGCCCTATGTATCCTATCGTTATGTCTCTGATGTCAATCAGGATGATCTGCCCGAATTTGACGATATCGACCGTGTCGGCGAACAGAACATCACCTACTATGGCCTGGATAACTTCTTCTCCATCTTCGGCCGAAGAAACGGATCAGAATATGAACGGGAATACGGCTACATAAAGATTCGACAGGGATACGACTTCCGTACCAGTGAAAATGAAACCCCGCTGACCCCTGTTGAAATCAAGGCTGCATATTATCCGGTACGGGACTTTCGCATTGTGTACCGCTCCGACATTGATGTATACGGCGAAGGCTTCCTGAAAAACGTTCTGGAAACCGATTACAAAAACAGCAGAGGGGACCGCTTCTTCCTCGATTACTTTTCCACCAAAGATGTCCCGCAATATGATGAGAATACGGCCGATGTGGTTAATCCTGTCACATCTCAAAAGGATACCGAGTCGATCAAAGGCGGGCTCAAGGTCTTTCTGCTCTATTCCCTGATGGCCAGTTACGACATTGAGCGCTCGCTTGAAGACAGCAAGACCGTACAGGAAAATTTCAGCCTTGTGTATCAGCCATCCTGCTGGTCGGTTGAGTTAGCCTCCAACTATACACCCGGCAACCAGAAATATATGCTCACGTTCAGGCTGGCCAATATCGGCAATCCTTTCGGTTTCGACCTGCCCGGCCTGTAGCACGCCCGCCCATGACGTCTTTTGACATCTTTAACGGCGATGCCGATGGTATCTGTGCCCTGCATCAACTGCGACTGCATACCCCGAAACCGGACGCCCGCCTGATAACCGGGGTAAAACGTGATATCCGCCTCCTCGACCGGATTGCACAGGTCAAGGACAGCAGTATAACCGTGCTCGACATTTCTCTTGACCGTAACCGGGAGCCCCTGCTTGCCCTGCTGAGCCAGGGCAACACCGTCTTTTATGCCGACCATCATTTCAGCGGCGACATCCCGGATTCACCTCTGCTGGAGGCCCATATCGATCCTGCCCCCCAGACCTGCACCTCCCTGATCATTGACCGCTTACTGGAGGCAAAATACCGGGCATGGGCCGTGGTCGGTGCCTTCGGCGACAACCTTGATGAAGCCGCTCGAAAAACGGCACAGTCCCTGGCCCTGAGTGATGACGAGATAAGCAGGTTGCGGGAAACAGGTATTCTCTTGAATTACAACGGCTACGGCGCAGACCTTGACGATCTCTTTTTTCCCCCGGACCAGCTCTATCACCAGGTGCGGCAATATGAGGATCCCCTGCTCTTTCATGGCCGGGCAGCCATCCTTGAGACCCTGCGCCGGGGCTACGAAGACGACATGAACCGGGCCACCGGCTATACACCGATCCTGGAAAATTCAGCCGGTCGGGTCTTTGAGCTGCCCGGCGCATCCTGGTCACGACGGGTAGCCGGCGTTTTTTCCAACACCCTGGCCCGAGAGCAGCCGCAGCTTGCCCATGCCCTGCTGATGGCAAACGATGACGGTTCGCTGCGCATCTCCGTCCGGGCGCCGCTTCACCGCCGCTACGGCGCCGACGAACTCTGCCGCAGGTTTCCGACCGGAGGAGGCAGGGCTGCCGCCGCCGGAATCAATCACCTGCCTCCGGAGCAGAAAGACGCCTTTCTTACGGCCTTTTCAAATCAATTTTCCGCCTGAGGATTTTTTTTATTCATGCGACCCGTGATACCTTCCATCCGCAACTGCACCCCCGGACCAGTCATCCTGATGCTAATCTGTAGTGTTCTTGCCTCCAGCGTATTTCTGAACAGTACGTCCCTTCAGGCCGCAGGCCCGAAGGCGGCGGATATGGTCAAGGACGGGCAACCCATAAACCTGGAGCAGAAAAAATATCAACAGCTCTTTAACGAGTTAAAGAAGAAACACAACTTTACCGACCAGCAGCTGCAATCGATTTTCAAGGGCCAGAAAATTTCCAGACGGGTTCTGGAATTGATGGACAGACAGTGGGAGGCCAAGCCCTACTATAAATACAGGCCGCTGTTCATCACCGACAAGACCATAGCAACCGGTAGAATGAAGGTCCGGGAATTTGGTGAACTCCTGGACCGCATAGAAGCGAAATTCGGGGTGGACCGGGAAGTCGTTGTTGCAATATGGGGTATTGAAACCAGATACGGTACCCACCAGGGCGGCTTCAATGTTCTGCAGACACTCAACACGCTCTTTGACGCCTACCCGAGACGATCCGCTTTTTTTCGCAAACAGTTGATCCACTTTCTGGTCCTCTGCAAGGAAAATGATGTGGATCCGCGTTCGATCCAGGGATCCTATGCCGGCGCCTTCGGTCAGACGCAATTTATCCCCTCATCATTTCGCGCCTACGCGGTCAGCTTCGACGGAGACGACAAACGGGATGTATGGCATTCCATCCCCGACATCCTGGCCTCCATAGCCAACTACCTGAAACAGTTCAACTGGACACTGCATGCCCCGGTATATGCCGAGCTCGGTCACACCCTCAAGGACCAGCGGCTTATTGCCGCCAAGATCAAGGGCAGAAAGGGCAAGGTGCCCTGGAAGCTGGTCCGGGACCTGCAAAATCCGAACATCCCCCCCTCCCCCGGCAACAAGCCTCTGTCCATCGTCGGCCTGGAGCTCCAGCCCGGCGGCGAGTACGCCATACGCTATATTGCCGGATATCCGAACTTTCAGGCGATCACCCAGTGGAATCACTCCAACCGTTACGCCATGGCGGTGACCGAGTTGGCCGAGGCCATCAAAGGGGAACGGATCGGACAGTAACTCCCGGCCATGGGAATCAAACGCTTCTTTCTCCTCCTCTGCTGTGCCGCTGTTCTCGTCCTCTCCGGATGCGGAAAGACGCCGCTGCTGCCGGTGGCTCCAACCAAGTACCCCGTCTTTGCCGACGATCTGGAGTATGCCGACCTTGACCGGGCCATTGAACAGAGCCTTATCTACTTAAGAAAACGCCCCGGATCCAGCCGGATTACAATTGCAGGTCGTTCCTACCCCGTCGACCACCTTATCCGTTCCCTGCTTTTTTTCCGCAATCTTGTTGCCGACCATCCCTCCCCCGGCTTGCTCAACCAACAGATCAGCACCTGTTTCGACATCTATCAAGCCTCCGGAACCGACGGCTATAACCCGCAACGAAAGATGCTGGTCACCGGGTACTACCAGCCCGTGTTTGAAGGCAGCCTGACTGCCGGAGGAGCCTACCGCTACCCGATCTACGGCATTCCCGAAACCCTGGTTCTCCGCCATACCCCCGGATCCGGCAGAAAACAGATCGGTCGGCTGGAGGGCGGTCGTTTTCTCGACTACTGGACCCGGGCTGAAATTGAAAATGACGGCCGGGCAGCGGGTAATGAACTGGTCTACCTGAAAGATCCCCTTGACGCCTTTTTGCTCCATGTGCAGGGCTCAGGTCTGATCAAGCTGCCCGACGGCTCGATCAGAGGAATACACTATGCCATGAAAAACGGTCGTAAATATAAAAGCATCGGCAAGTACATGGTGGAAACCGGCAGGATGACCCTTGCCGAGGCGAGCATAGACTCCATCCGGAGCTATCTTGCCGCCCATCCGCAGGAAATCCCGGAGATCCTGCACCACAACGACTCTTTCATCTTTTTTAAATGGACAACAACCCATGGCGCCATCGGCAGTCTCGGCCGTGAGCTGACGGCCGGACGCTCCATCGCAATGGACCAGTCCCGTTTCCCGGCCGGTGCGCTTTCCTTTCTCAGCAGCAGAAAACCCATACTGGACAATGGCCACATTGCCGGCTGGACTTCCTTTGGACGATTTGTCCTGGTTCAGGATACCGGATCGGCTATCCGCGGGTCCGGTCGGGTGGATTTATTCTGGGGTACGGGTAAAGAGGCGGGCCTTGCCGCCGGCAGGATGAAGGAAGACGGAACCCTGTATTTTCTCCTGCTGAAAGAACAATTTCTCCAACCTACACTTGTAAAATACGATAATCCTCTGATATAACAGTATTCAGAATAGACTATCATGCCCCCGACGACACAAAAGACAGCATAGACGTCGAGCCATGAAGACAGAAAAAAGCCCAGGAGTCCGGCCCGGCGAGCACAAAGACCGGGCCTTCCCCGCGCCCAACGAGGCGGACTCCTGCAATCAAAAGGTCGGAACGGTTTTGCAGTTGTTCTCACCGCAGACGGTAACCATACCCTCTTGCGGCCCCTGACTTCTGTCTCCTGTTTTCGGAAAAACCAGACATCAGGCGCTATGGCCGGGCGGAAAAACTCCCGTATTCCAGTTGCCGCTACCAGGAAACAAACAGATGAACTTTGCCAACATCATAACCCTGACAACAGACTTCGGACTCCAGGATCCCTATGTCGGACAGATGAAAGGCGCCATTCTCAAACGCAATATCACCGCCCGTATAATTGACCTGACCCACGGGATTTCTCCCCATGACGTTCTGGGTGCCGCTGTTGCCATTCGTACCAGTTACAGATATTTTCCCAAGGGAACAATCCACCTTATTGTGGTCGACCCCGGCGTGGGCAGCCAGCGCGGTATCCTTGCCGCCACCGGCGAGAGTCAGCTGTTCATTGCCCCGGACAACGGCCTCCTGACCCTGCTGGCCCTTGACAATTCGATTGAAGCCGTCCATCGGGTGGAAAACAGCTCGCTCTTCCCCTCCGAAGTCAGCAGCACTTTCCATGGCCGCGATATCATGGCACCGGTTGCGGCCGCACTGGCCGGCGGTCTTCCACTGGACAAAGTCGGGCCGGAGACGACCTTTACCCAATGCATCCAGCTTGATATTCCCGAGCCTGTTATCGACAAAAAGCGCATTACCGGTCAAGTCATGCATGTAGATCATTTCGGCAACATACGGACAACAATCAACACCAGTCATTTAAGCCGGTTTCAGCCCTCGCATTTTGCCGGTATCCGGATAGGAAGCCATACCATCGATTCCATACTGAGTACCTATTCCGAACAGCCGGCAGGTGAGCTTATCGCCCTGATAGACTCTTCCGGCTACCTTGAAATTGCGGAAAACAGGGGCAATGCCGCCAGACTGACCGGCTGCAGTCCCGGTGATGAAGTGGTGGTGCTGCTCAAAGATGAAGAATAGCCCTACGGATTGACAACCTGACCGACAGAGTAACCGTTCACCGGGATGTCATGCCCCCGGCATTACATCCAAATTGTAAACGTTTACCCGACATACAGTTCCAGCCTGAAAAGGTATGAAGAAAAAAAGGAGAAAATACCCATGAAACGATCTTTCCCTGCAGGCCTGTGCCTGTTGTTCACCCTGTTTTTACCGGTCACCTGGGCGGCGGCTGAAAATACTATTCCGGCACCGCCGGCAGGTAACCTGCGCTATTCCATTACGGTTACCAAATTTAAAAACGAAGCAGGCTGGCATGGGCGCTGGAATGTCGGCGACGGCATGCAGACGGTTATGACCAACCTGCTCCAGAAATCCGGCTGGTTCATAGTTCTCGGCGATGGCGAGATGCGAAAGGCGGCCATGGCGGAGCAGGACTTTGCCGCTTCCGGCCGTACGGCCCAGGGAAAGAAAACAGCCAAAATCGGCCGCATGACACCGGCCCAGTTGCTGGTTCGCGGCTCTATCACCCATGTTCAGGATACCACCGGCAGTGGCGGCGGCGGCCTCAGTTTCGGCGGTTTCAGCATTGGCGGTTCCGCCGGCGAGGCCGAGATGAATGTTACCATTTACCTGGTCGATTCGGAAACCGGCCAGGTCAAGGCCTCGACCGATGTTATCGGCAGGTCCGGCCGCAAAGGCTTCAGTATCGGCTATCACGGCAGTGATCTCGGCGGTCTGGGTGGAAACCTCGGTGGCCAGATGAATGACAATGTCGGCAAGGCGCTGGAAGATGCCGTCGGTCAGGCCGTCAACTTTCTCATCAACCAGCTTGAGGGCATTCCCTGGGAAGGTTCAGTTATTCTGGCCAAAGGAAACAAGGTTATCATCAATCGCGGCAGCCGTGAAGGCGTGGACGTGGGGAGGAAGTTTAAGGTCGGGGCCGTGGACGAGCTGGTTGATCCGGACACCGGCGAGGTGCTCGACTCGGAGATGACCGAGGTTGGAACCATCAAGGTCACCAGGACCAAGGAAAAGATTTCCTACTGTACTCCGGTTTCAGGTGCCGGCAAGATACAGAAGGGGATGTCGGTCTTTCCCATGGATCGTTAAAAAATGCTCTGCACGGCGGAGCCGTCAAGCTAACACAAATTATCTATAATATCAGGGAATAAGAATGCCGTAGGAGCCCGCCCCGCGGGCGATAATTATGCGTCATATTGATGTTTCTGCCAACAATCGCCCGCGGGGCGGGCTCCTACGTGACACAATGTTACTGGATTCGCCTTAGCTTGAGAATAAGCTGCTGCTCGTAGATCTAACGCGGGCACACCCGCAAGCTATCCAGGCTGAAGGCTGTCAGGAAGGAGCAGGTTCCGTTTTCCTGACAACCTCCCCCCTTTTTTCATATTCAGTGACCGACGATCGTTACGTGACACCGCAAAGCGGTATCACGAGATTGTTGTGATGAACCTTGTTGAATAATAAGATCTCGCAGCACCGCTCTGCGGTGCTGCGTAGCACTCAGGCGCTCCGCGCCGATTTTCGCATAAACCAGCATGGCTGGACCAAATTCTCAGGTCACAGCCACAACAGATAGCGTAGACTTCGAACCATGAAAATAGCCTGAATAAACAATACTTCGCGGGCTATTTTCAGATAAAGGGGTGTTGGAAATTTTCCAACACCCTTTTTTCATTCATATTCAGTGGCCGATGATTATCGAATCGGAACGTTCCAGTACACCCTTGCGGGCCCGCATATACTCCTTCATATCCCGCATGACGTTTTTGGCCTCGTCCCGGGTCAGGGTGTAGGCGGTATAACTGCCGCTGCCGTCATGCACCAGCAGCTGCTTGAGTTTCCGGTCCGGATGATCGGGTTCACTGCAGTCGCCATTGTTCATCTTGTAGATTTCATCCACCCCCACTGTGGCAAAACCGGTATTGCCGCTGCAGTCCATGGTCTCAAAAATAATCTTATACGAATCATCGGCAAATCCCGCGCCAGCCGAACACAAGAACAGCAGAGCTGAAAAAAATACAAGCGAGAGCTTCATACAATCCTCCAGGACCGAGTTTTTTTATTTTTACGGGAACTGTTCAGGAGCACCCCATCTCTGCACGCTCAGGCCTGATTCACATAGGAATCACTATAGTTCACAGGCCTGACTGCACAGATATGGAGCACTCCTAAACAGTTACAGGTGGTGGTTGGGCTAGTTCTCTGCCCCTACCTGAATAGTTACTTTTACGGTAGCATATCGCATAGGGGAAAACAAGATGCCTTCCTGCTCTGCGATTTCATGTCAGTTCTCAAGCTTTGCCCCCGACCCAAGCCATCCGGGGTCTGCACGGGCGCCGCGGTACCACAATCAGGCAGGCGGTACAAGAGCCCCAACCGTTCCACTTAAAAGCTGTCGAAAAAACCAAAACCACGCCGAATCAACAGGCTGGTACGGAGAAAATTGCCTTGAAATCATCAGAAAAAAAAGAAATACTTTGTGTTTTTTATGAACATATGATCAATAGATAGGAGGCGCATTGACGATATCGAAATCAAAGACGCATTTTCCAATGATTATCCTGACCAACAGGGAACATAGAGGCTGCCGGATGCACCCGCTGTTCATGGCTGCGCTCCCCTCTCATCTCAAGAACACATTGTCCATTCCTGGGATGTTCAAGAATACACCACACTGAAACAACACTATGAAAGATCATCCCTTTTACTTCCTCTCCCAATCGTTTTCATACCCTGAACAAAAGATGAGAACAGCCGACAGCAAGACCCTTGGTCTCCTTGCCGCCGACATGGGTATGGACTCCATTCCGGCAGCACTGATGGAAGAGATCCCCCTGCAGGATCTTCAGGCTGAGTATGTCCGGCTTTTTATCAATGCCGTAAACGGAGCCGTTGCCCACCCCAACGCCTCCATCTATATCCATGACGCCGGAATACTCCGTCAGCAGGGGTATGATGACGCCCTGGCCTATTATGCCCGGGCGGAGATGGAACCGCTGATAACCGATGAAGACCCCGATCATATTGTCCATGAACTTGCCTTTGTCGGGCTCCTGCTCGAGAAAAACCGTGAGGAACTCCTGGATGAATTTCTCAACAAACACCTTATGACATGGTACCCGAGCTTCCTGCGTAAGCTCCTGGATGCAAAACCACACCCGTTTTACAGTGTCCTTGGCCAGGTCACCGACCTGTGCCTCAAACATATATCGAAGGAGGTTGTACATGAACAGGAGACGTTTTCTTAAAATGTCAACTGCTACGGCCATGGCCGTAGCGGCATCCACAGTGGAGGGGTTACCGGAAAAAACCGGGCTGTTCCGGTCTGCCCGGGCCCAGGGCATCATCTGTCCTTCCACCGGAAGCATGGGAGCAAAAGAGGTAACATCAGTCTGTGAGATGTGCTTCTGGCGCTGCCCGATAGTCGGCAAGGTTAAAAACGACAAACTGGTAAAGATTGAAGGCAATCCAAAAAGTCCCGTCAATGGCCGCCGGGTTTGTGCCCGCGGCAATTCAGGCGTACAACTTCTTTATGATCCTGATCGAATAAAATATCCCCTGAAACGGGTCGGCGCCCGTGGCGAAGGCAAATGGACGAAAATCAGCTGGGACGAAGCCCTTGATGAAATCGCCCACAACATGACCGAAACCAAGAAAAAATACGGCCCCCATGCCCTGGCCTATTTTGATCACGGTGCTTCGGCGGAAAACCTGCGAAATGTATTTATCAACATGGGCACTGAAAACTATACCAGCGAACCCGCCTTTTTCCAATGTGTCGGCCCTGCCGCCCTGGCCTATCTCGAAACCGTCGGCTACATCACAACCGGGACCCGCCAGTATAACGACATGGGCCATTCCAAGGCCATGCTGCTGGTCGGTTCCCATATCGGCGAGAACATCCATGTTTCCCATGTACGTGAATTTATCCAAGGCCTGCAGAACGGCTCTAAACTCGTGGTCGTTGATCCCCGTTTTTCCACTGCCGCCAACAAGGCCGACATACATCTGGCCATCAGACCGGGTACCGACACCGCCCTGATGCTGGCATGGATCAACTATGTCATTCAAAACAAAATGTACGATAAAAGCTTTGTCGCCAATAACTGCGAAGGATTCGACGCCCTGAAAAAAGAGGTTAAGGGCTATTCCATGGAGTGGGCGGCCAAGATATGCGACCTGAAGATTGAAGACATGAAGGCGGCAATTAAACTGCTTGCCAAGGCCATGCCCAACGTGGACATTCACCCGGGTCGCCATTCCACCTGGTACGGCACCGGTGATGTCGGCCGCCACCAGAGCTATGCCATCCTGACCGCGCTTTTCGGGGCCATAGGCGTTCCGGGAGGTATTTACTTCCCCAGTCCGGTTCCGCTGGGACATGTCGAATGTATCGCTGAAAAATCCGAGCATATTGCACCCATTGAGCCGGAGGTTTCTCTGAAAGAGGATTCCGGTTACCCGTTCTCCAGTACCTTCGGCACCGTTACCGCGGATATCATCAAGGCAATCAACACCGGCAAGCCCTATCCGATCAAACTGCTGGGGGTCAACGGGGTCAACATTATGCAGACAATTCCCAATCCCTACGAGACAATGGAGGCGATCAAAAATCTCGATTTTATCTTCTGTGAAGAGATCATGGCCGGCGAAACCGCCCTCTGGTCTGATATAATTCTTCCCGACGCCGTCTATCTCGAACGCTACGACGGCGTATACGCCTACGATGGCCTGACGCCCTATGTCACTGTCCGCCAGCCCGTTGTCAAGCCCCTGTATCAGGCAAAATCGCCATACTGGATCGCAAAGAATCTTGCCAAGCGCCTTGATATACCAAACTTTACCTGCCCCAACGAGCAGGCGTTCATTGAAAAGGAACTGGACGGGATTAATTATTCACTTGATAAAATCAATGCGGAGGGCGGACTGATTACCCTGCCTGCCGATCCATATCGTGATCCGAAAAAGCTCAAACTTGATACCGAATCAGGCAAAGTCAACCTCTGGGTTGAAAATTTCGACGATGAAGATCTCGATCCCATTCCGAAATTCGAACCGACCCCGACAGCGCCGAAGGGGTATGCCCGTCTCATCTATGGCCGTTCACCGGTTCACACCTTCAGCCGGACCATGAACAACCTGTGGCTCCATTATGAAATACCGGAAAACAAGCTCTGGATCAATGATGCCGTGGCTGCAAAGCTCGGCCTCAAGGACAACGAGGAAGTCGTCCTGGAGAATCAGGACGGCAAACGCTCCAACCCGATTAAGACCCTGGTCACCCCGGGTATCAGAGCGGATGCAGTCTATATGACCCATGGTTTCGGCAGTAAATCGCCTCTGCTCCGCCGCGCCTATGCAAAGGGCGCTGCAGATGGCTACATGATGACGAAAAACGTGGAAGATCCATTCATGGGCGCGACCAGTAAACGAACGAACTTTGTCCGCATAGTCCGGGGCAACAAGGTGCTGGACATCCCTGAATTGATCCCTGTTCCCGAGGAATTACCCCGGTATACCATCAAGAGCGCATAAAGAGAGGAGATAAAGAATGAAGCAATATGCTATGGTCATCAATCTCGACCGCTGTGTCGGTTGCCATGCCTGTGCCGTCGCCTGCAGGGCTGAGTGGGGAATTCCGACAAAAGAGGACTACCGCCGAAACTGGGTGCGACGGCTGGGACCTGCCGCAACCAGTCACGGTATCTCGTTCACCTTTTACCCGGGCCTCTGCAACCATTGTGATTCCCCGGCCTGTGTTCCTGTCTGTCCGGCAGATCCGGTCGAGGTAACCTTTAAGGATGCGGCAAGCGGTAAAACCAAAACCATGGAAGTTGCAGCCACCTGGAAGGATCCTTTTAACGGGACCGTCCAGATTGACAAAACCCGCTGCCTTGGCTGCGGTGCCTGTCGGGATGCCTGTCCCTATGGTGCGCGCTACGTCAATACCGACATCGCCAACGAGGAGCTCGATGGAGAGGGCATTGCCGATAAATGTACCTTCTGCATGCCCAGGGTGGAAAAGGGATTGGAGCCGGCCTGCGTGCAGACCTGTATTACCGATGCCCGCATTTTCGGTCATATTGATGACAAGAACATTGCCGCCTATCTGAAAAACGGGGCAAAACGGCTGGAGTCGGCCAACGTCAAGATCGGCCCTAATGTCTACTATTCCGGAAAGCCCAAGGACCTGGAGCTGCTGGATGCAACCTCAACCCCGCAGGAAATGCCCGAGGCGAATGCCCGCCGTATCATGCTGGCCGGAATGATGAAACCGGCAGTGCAGCAGGTCCGAAATATCGGCATGGCCGGTCTGGCCGGTACCCTGCTGGTCACGTCTCTACACGAAAACGAACAAGAAGAGTAGCCCTTCCACCTACACCTGCCGGCCGCTCATCCTCATTTGAGCGACCGGCAGGTCAACCGGTTTCACAAGCGATGAAATGACCTGACGGCCCGTTAACCCAGGTTTACCGGGAAATAGAAAAGAGTTAGCCCCACGTCCCTTTTTCAACACCATGTCCCCTGAGTTCCCAAAGATATATATACTGTCCCCGGAACTCTCGTTAAATCAATGCGGAGGGCGGACTGATTACCCTGCCTGCCGATCCATATCGTGATCCGAAAAAGCTCAAACTTGATACCGAATCAGGCAAAGTCAACCTCTGGGTTGAAAATTTCGACGATGAAGAT
>DRKH01000281.1 GCA_011051825.1 Desulfobulbus sp. | reverse complement strand
GTTCCTCTTCTGGTCACCATCTGCGTGACCGATGGCGAGCTGCTGGCGGAAAAAACCCTGAACAGCCGGCTGGGTATTGTCGGCGGCCTGTCCATCCTCGGGACCACCGGCATTGTCCGACCGGTTTCGGCCAAGGCCTGGACCGATACCATTGACGCCTCGATGAAGGTGGCCCGGGCAGCCGGTCTGTCCGAGGTTATTATCTCCACCGGCAGGACATCGGAGGCGGCTGTGCAGCGACGGCTCCACCTGCCGGAAGAGGCCCAGGTGATGATGGGCGACTATCTGGCCTATGCACTTAAAAGCGCAAAACGGCATGGGTTCAGCAAAATATATCTCTCCGGGATGTGGGCAAAGATTCTGAAATGCGGGCTTGGCATTCCCCAGACCCATGTCCGGCACGGGGCCCTGGAAGTGCAGCATGCTGCAGACCTGTTGCATGAGCTGGGACTCGAACGCCAGATTGCTGATGAGCTGGCCACAGCCAATACCGCCCGGGAAATCTTTCTGCGCTTAAAAGATGCGGGTCGGGAGGATCTGATCCGGGCGGTCTGTGTCAAGGCAAGGGAATACGCGCAAAAACGATCCGGACTGGAGGTCGAGGTTTTTTTGGTGACAACGGAAAACGGTATTGTTGAGCATGTCTGAAATTTTGATATTCGGCATCAGCGGCGAGGTGTTGCCGCAGGAACACGTATCCAGACTGAGCCGCTGTCCGGCCGTGGTGGTGTCCAGACGCTTCGAGCCGTTGATGACCGGGATCAGCGGCCGCCGGATTGCCATTGCCCCGGTCCGGGAAATGGTCGACAGGGTGGGCGAGGCCCTGGAGCAGGGGGACGTGGCCGTGCTGGCCTCGGGCGACCCGTTGTTTTTCGGGATCGGCCGGACCATGATCGAACGTTTCGGCCCGGAGCGGGTCCGGGTGTTTCCGGCCCTGTCGGCGGTCCAGCTGGCTTGTGCCCGGTTCAAAGTCCCCTGGGATGATCTGACCCTGCTGAGTCTGCATGGTCGTGATCCGGGAAGTTTGCCGGGCAGGATCCTGGGCCATGAAAAAGTCATGCTGTTCACCGATCATCGTAACTCGCCAAACCGGATTGCGGATACCCTCCTGCAAACGTTGAAAAAGTATGGCGATGAGCAGCGATTACAAAAAATTCGGATCCGGGTGGCGGAAAACCTGGGAACCGATGAAGAACGGCTGACCAGCGGCAGTGTCCGGGAGATTGCCGGGAAAAAAATGAAATTCAGTCCGCTCAACATGATGCTCATCGAGCAGGATCCGGTGGAACAGAATCTACCGGTTTTCGGGCTCAAAGAGAATGAAATAACCCATTCCCGCGGCCTGATCACCAAGGATGAGGTCCGGGCGGTCATTCTTCACTGCCTGCGCCTGCCCAAGCGTGGTGTCTTCTGGGATGTGGGCGGTGGTTCCGGTTCAATTTCTGTTGAGGCAGCACGAATGTCACCGGAACTGGATGTGTACACGGTGGAGAAAAAGGACGAGGGGCTGGAAAACATCCGCAACAATATTGTTCGATTCAACCTGTACACCATTCATCTTGTGCCGGGAGAGGCGCCTGAGCAGTTAAAAACATTGCCTGACCCGGACCGGGTTTTTATCGGCGGCAGCGGCGGCCGGCTGGCGGAGATTATTCATCATGCCGCGGATCGACTTATCCCCGGCGGTCTGCTGGTGGTCAGTGCGGTGCTTGCAGAGACGGCAGCCCTGGCCCCGGAATGTATGAGGGCGGAGGGGCTGGAGGTCGAGGTCCGGACCATTGAGATCACCCGGCATGCGGTCCAGGGCGCCCCGGAAAAAAAATTAAACCCTATTACCATAATTACAGGAAGAAAATGACAACAGAAAACCAGCAGGGCCGGTTGTACCTGGTCGGGATTGGTCCCGGAGATCCGGAGCTGATGACCTGCAAGGCCGTGCATGTACTTGAACAGACAGCAATCTGGGTTGCACCCAAGGCAAAGGAAAACGGCAACAGCAGCGCCCTGCAGATTGCTGCTTCCCAGGTGAGCCTGGATAAAAAGACCGTACTGGAACTGCGCTTTCCCATGAAAAAAGTCCGACTGGGTCAGGAGCCGGATCCCGAGGTCGTGGACGGCTGGCACAGGGCTGCCGAGGCCGTGCAGGCCCATCTGGATAAAGGGGAGGATGTGGCCTTTCCCACCCTGGGTGATCCTGCCCTCTATTCCACCGCCTTTTATCTGCTGGCGACCCTGCAGGAACAGCGACCGGAGATCAAGGTGACCATTGTCCCCGGGATTACGGCCATGGCCGCCTGTTCGGCCCGGGTCTGCAGTCCGCTGGGCCTGGGGGATGACGTGGTCTCCATTGTCCCGGCCGCCTTTGACGATGACCGGTTACGGGGTATTCTCCAGACCTTTGACGCCATCGTCCTGATGAAGGTCTTTCGCCGGATGGAGAGAATCGTTGCCCTGCTTGATGAACTCGGCCTGACCGACAAGGCGGTTCTTATCGAGCGCTGCGGCATGGATGACCAGCGGATATATACCGATATTCGGGAGACTCTGGGCAAAGATCTGCACTACTTCAGTACACTGCTGGTGCGGAAAAAACAGGTTGGGGGCTCGAGCCGGCAATGACATATCCAATAGTTTTTCTTGGCGCCGGGCCGGGCGATCCGGAGCTGATTACCCTTAAAGGACGCCGGTTGCTGGACGAGGCGGATGTGATTGTCTACGCGGGCAGTCTGGTCAACCCGGTACTGCTGGACGGGGTCAGGGGCCGGGTGCATGATTCCGCGGGCATGGACCTGGATGAAATCATGAATATCATGGTGACCGCTGCCCGGGCCGGAAAAATGGTGGTTCGACTGCATACCGGGGATCCGGCCATTTACGGGGCCATTCGCGAACAGATGCAGCGGCTTGACCGGGAAAATATGGAATACGAGGTGGTGCCCGGGGTCAGTTCAGCCCTGGCCTCGGCCGCAGCGCTCAAGGTGGAGCTGACCGTGCCCGAAGTGACCCAGACCGTGATCTTTACCCGTCAGGCCGGTCGTACGCCGGTGCCGGAAAGGGAATCCCTGCAGAACCTTGCCGCCCTTCAGGCCTCCATGTGTATCTTTCTCTCGGTTTCCATGATCGACAAGGTGGTTGCCGAACTGACCACGGGCGGCTATCCTGCAGATACGCCGGTGGCGGTGGTGGAAAAGGCCTCCTGGCCGGATCAGCATATTGTCCGGGGGACGCTTGCCGACATTGAAGAAAAGATTCAGGACTCGGAGATTCGCAAGACCGCCATGATCCTGGTGGGCAGGGCGTTGGCGGATGATGCAACTGCGGTCTCAAAGCTCTACGATGCCGGGTTCAGTCACGAATATCGGGAGAAGAAATGATGAAGAAAGAGGGCATGCTTGGTCGCTAAAATTGCCATTCTTGCCCTGACCGGAGGTGGGTTGCAGCTGGCCGAACAGCTGGCTGTCAAGCTTGCCTGCAGCACGGTTGTTCCCTGCCGGGGTCGAGTGCACAAAACCGTGCACCGGTGCTGGCGGGAGTATGACGCCCTGGTCTGTATCATGGCCACCGGAATTGTGGTCCGTACCCTGGCGCCGTTGCTGCAGGATAAGCGACTGGACCCGGCGGTGGTGGTCTGTGATGAAAAGGGCCGTTTTGCCGTCTCCCTGCTCTCCGGGCACCTGGGCGGGGGCAATGCGTTGGCCCGGCAGGTAGCTGCAATTCTGGGAGGACAGGCCGTAATTACCACCGCTTCCGATGTGTTGGGTCGGACCGCCTTGGATCTCTGGGCCCACGCATTGGACCTCCAGGTAGCCGATAAACGGGCCCTGACCCGGATCATGGGTAAACTGGTCAACCACGGTTCGGTTACCCTGCACTCCGACTATCCGTTGCCTGAACTGCCCGATGATATAACGATGCAGGATGATCCGGAGAAAG
>DRKH01000280.1 GCA_011051825.1 Desulfobulbus sp. | reverse complement strand
TTTTCCAACTGTTTTTGCACCAGCTTCCTGTTGAAGGCGGCATCCGTATCGTCCGGGGTCAAGGCCAGGGTTCCCTTATAGTCGGCGATGGCCTGCCGGTAGAGCTTCATGGTCTGTTCCGGATCTGTTTTCAGATGTGTTTTCCCCAGCTGATACCTGGCATTTCCACGATTGTAATAACTTTTTGCCTGTAACTTGAGGTCTTCATTCTGCAGTGCCTTGGTATAGGATGAGATGGCCTTTTTATAGGCCTTTTTCTTATACAGCACATCGCCGAGATTGAAATGAACTACAGCATTGTCCGGCGCCTTTTCAATGGTCTGTGCATAGGCTTTTTCGGCCTGATCAAATTTTTTCTCGTGATAGAGCCTGTCTCCGGTCGAACCATTTGCGTTGCTGGTGAGGCCGGAGAGGAGGACAGTGAAAACGATAAGTAATTTCCCCCTGTTGAGCAACCTTCTCCCGGCTGTTTTTATAAGAGGAATTCCAAAGGATCTAGACGATTTTCGTCCGGAGATCAGAAAATCCAGGGAGAGGAGGATGAGTGCCAGGGCAAGGGGCCAGTAAAAACGCTCAATGGGATGGCGCTGCATCCGTTCTCCATGTTCCTCTTTCGGGACAAGCTTGAGCTTCTCCTGGTAGATTGTGGTAAAGCCCTGGCCCATATTCCCCAGAGGAACATACAGGCCTCCGGTAATTTCGGCAATTTTTGCCAGGGTGACGGCGTCAAGTTTTGAGCGGACAAAATTTCCCGCAGCATCTTTCATAAAAGACTGTCCGCCGTTCTTTGCATCCGGAATCAATTCCCCTTCAGGCGTGCCAACACCGATGGTGTAGATTGTCAGCTTTTGTGCAGCAGCGTTTCGAGCCGCCTGTAACGCATCTCCTTTCAGGTCTTCACCGTCGGTGACCAGGATGAGTATTTTGTGATTGGCCTCATTTGCAAGCAGGGTAGCCGCCTTGTTGATGACTTCGGCAAGATCGGTCCCGCCGACAGGTATACTGTCCGGGCCAAGGGCATCAAGGGAGGCGGTAAAAGCGGAATAATCCGTTGTTAAAGGACACATCAGGAAGGATGAACCGGCAAAGGGCATCAGACCGACCCGGTCGCCTTGAAGACGACCGACAAAGTCCTTGATCGCGAGTTTGGCCCGTTCAAGCCGGTTGGGTTGGATATCCCGGGTCAGCATGGAACGGGAGGTATCAACCGCAATAAGTATATCAATACCTTTTTGACGGACTTCCCGCCACTCCTGACCATACTGCGGCCGGGCAAGGGCGGTAAAACAGCAGGCCAGCGCTGCAAGAAAGAGAATGTCTTTCAGCCTCCGGCGTGTGTCCGAGACGTTTACAGTCAGCCTGTCATAGGTTTCCGGGGCTGCAAATTCAGCCAGTACCCGGCGGCGTCTGGCGGCGGATATCCGCAGAAAGACAAAGGCAAGCGTACAGATGATGGTTCCAATAACAAGCCAGGATGGCTGGGCAAAATGCAAGGTCATAATTTTATTCAGGTCAGGGCAACCTTCTCCGGGTTATGAATAATTCAAGGGCCAGCAGGGCCAGTGCTCCACAGATTAAAAAGGAAAAGAGTTCACGGTACTGGGAGAAATGTTTTATTTTTCTGGTGGTAGCTTCCAGTTTGTTGATTTCGTGGTATATATTTTCGAGCGAACGGGTGTCGGTTGCACGAAAATATTTTGCACCGGTGAGTTCGGCCACCTGTTGCAGGGTGTGTTCATCAATGTCGACCTGCATGCGCATGAGCCGTTTTCGGCCAAACTGGTCCACCACCGGCATGGGGGCTTCGCCACGGGTTCCGGCCCCAATGGTATATACTTTTATGGACAGGGTTTCTGCAGCCTCTGCCGCTGTAAGCGGTGAAATTTTACCGGCATTATTCATGCCGTCGGTCAGCAGAATCAGGATACGGGATTTTGACTTGCGGTCCCGAAGCCGGTTGACCCCGGAGGCAATGGCGGACCCGATCGCGGTGCCGTCCTCAATCATATTTGTTTTCAGTGATTCGAGTCGCTTCTGCAGCCAGTCATGGTCAAGGGTCAGCGGACAGACCAGATACGGTCGACCGGCAAAGGCGACCAGGCCAATTCGGTCGTTGGGACGTTCCTTGATAAAACGGGCAACAACGGATTTCACAACATCAAGCCGATTGGCAGGTTGGCCGTTGAGTGTGAAGTCCTGCGCTTCCATGGAACCTGATACGTCCACTGCCAGCAGGATATCGATACCCGAGGCTTCGACTTCCGTGGTGGTATTGCCAAACTGTGGTCTGGCCAGGGCACCGATGAGAAGGGCCAGAGCCAGCATCCGCAGGATGACCGGTATCTTTCCCGGCCGAGCCTTTTTGCCACCACTTATCACCCGGGCGATGGAGGTGGTTGAAAAGATCAGCGACGGTGCAGGACCGCTTTTTCCGCGCCAGAGTGCAAGCAGGGGCAGCAGAGCCAGTAACCAGAGGAGATGCGGATAGGCAAAACGAAGTTCATTCATTTTCGTCACCTCTGACCCTGGTGAGGGCGATGAAGTCGGCGACCGACTTGTACATCTCCTCCATTTCATCTTCCGTCAGCCTGTACTTGGCGAACTTGACAAGG
>DRKH01000279.1 GCA_011051825.1 Desulfobulbus sp. | reverse complement strand
GACGAATTTTCGCAAGCGGAACCGAACTCTGCGAATTTCAGCCAGAACCCGGACTCAGCTTTTTGACAAGGCCCGGCAGCGCAGTTTTGTCGATACGGCCATGGCAGCAGATGTGGTGATTATTCATCTGCACGGCGGCAAGGCCTCTTTCCCGGCCTTTGATCTGCTCATTGCAGCTTTTGACCAGGCAGAGCCGGACCAGCGGCCCCTGTTGCATATCCAGCCCACCGGCGGTGATGAGGACAGTTTGGATGCGGCCCGCATCTCCAGCGGATTCGGCACCTCGACCTGGGATGAGATGAATCGTTATCTTGTCCGGGGCGGCCACCTGAATTTCCAGAACCTCTTTTGCTTTCTCCATAACCTGATCCTTGGCACCCGTTTTTCTTATGATCCGCCGGTTGACCTACCGGACGAGGGGATTTACCACCCTGATTTTGATGGCATTCCGGAGCGTTCCGCCTATCTGCAGCAGCGATTTGATCCGGAAAAGCTCACCGTGGGGCTCTGGTTTTACCAGACCTACTGGCTCGACTCCAACCTGGCATTTGTGGATGCGATCATCCGGGCTGTTGAGGACCGGGGGGCAAATGTGATCCCGGTATTTCACCTGCGCTACAAGGACCGGGATCGAGGCAATCATGGCGCGGATTACATTGTCCGCAACTATTTCATGGATGCACAGGGCAAGGCGCGGATCCAGGTCCTCATCAACCCGCTGCTCTTCAGTCTCACCCTGGCCGCACCCGAATACAAGAACCTGCTGCCTGAACTCGGCGTCCCCTGTATTCAAGCGATGATGACTCTCAATTCCAGGGCTGCCTGGCAGGCATCAGAGCAGGGTATGAGCAGTGCGGACGTAAGCTTTTCCGCAGCCCAGCCCGAGTTTGACGGCAATATCATCACGGTTGCCGTTGCGACCCGCGAACAGGAAGAGATCTGCCCGGTAACCGGCGGCCTGATTGCCAGGGCCAAACCCATCCCGGAGCGGGTGGATAAAATGGTTCGTCTGGCCCTGAACTGGGCAAAACTCTCCCGCATCCCGAACAGAGAGCGGCGGGTCGCCGTCATTTTTCATCATTATCCGCCGAGAAACGATCGTATCGGCTGTGCCGCCGGGCTTGACAGTTTTGCCTCCATAAAACTGCTCCTTGACCGTATGGCGCAGGAAGGTTACCAGCTTGAGAAAGGGTATGCCTCCGGAGATGCACTGGCTGAAGAGCTGCTTGCCAAAATGACGGTTGACCGACGCTGGCTCACCCCGGACCTGATGGCGGAACGGGCCGGGGCCACGGCCGGGCCTGAGCAGTATATGGCATGGAATCAAGAACTGCCTGAATCCATCCGTCGGAAGATGGAGGGGGACTGGGGTAAACCGCCTGGCGATCTGTTTGTCCATGACAAGCAACTGCTCTTTGCCGGTATGCAAAATGGTAATGTATTTCTCACCATCCAGCCACCCAGGGGCTATTTTGAAAATATCGACAAGATCTATCATGACCTCTCCCTCTCCACTCCCTATCATTATCTGGCCCTGTACCGCTGGATCCGGGACGAGTTCAAGGCAGACGTGGTGGTCCATGTCGGTAAGCACGGATCTCTGGAATGGCTGCCCGGCAAGGCTCTTGGCCTTTCCAAGACCTGTTACCCTGATCTTGCCATTATGGAGTTGCCCAATGTTTACCCCTACATCATCAACGATCCCAGCGAAGGCACCCAGGCCAAACGGCGCAGCTTTGCCTGCATCATCGACCACCTGACCCCGGCCTTCACCAACGCGGGACTGTATGAGGATCTTGACGAGGTGGAAAAACTGCTTTCCGATTATTCGCTGGCCATTGTCGAGGATCCGGCCAAACTGGAGCTGCTGCGTCCCATGATCTGGGAGGCGGTGGTCCGGACCAACCTTGACAATGATCTGGAGATTGAGCGGGAAACGGCCCCTGCGGATTTTGATGCGTTTCTGGAGCGGCTGCACGGGTACCTGCACGAACTTTCCGACACCATGATTAACGATGGCCTCCACACGTTGGGGTTGCCGCCTGAAGGGGATCGACTGGTGGAATTTACGACCCAGTTGACCCGGCTGGCAAACGGTGATGTTCCCTCCCTGCGCGAGGTGATTATCGAACAGATGGGCTATGATCCGGACGAAGTGCTGGCAAACAGGGGCACAAGACTTGAAAAATTCAGCGGCCGCACAGGGGGTGAAATAGTTGCCGCTGCCCATCAGCGAGCCATTGATCTGTTGACGGAACTGGCGCGGACGGAATTTGATCCCGGTCTTGTCCCCACCCTGAGCGATGATTTTCGTATCCGGGAGGTGTTGTCCTATATTGCTGAAACTCTGGTGCCCAATATCAGAAACTGCCGTGAAGAGCTGGAAGCAACCCTTATTGCCATGAGCGGCCGATTTGTCTTACCCGGTCCATCTGGTGCGCCCAGCCGGGGCCAGGCCGATATTCTGCCAACGGGCCGTAATTTCTATTCGGTTGATCCAAACAAAATTCCTTCTCCCGCAGCCTGGAAAGTGGGCAAACTGCTGGCGGACGCTCTGCTTGAACGGTACCTGGACGAGACCGGCCGTTACCCGGACTCAGTGGGTATCATTGTCTATGGCGGGGCAACCATGCGAACCAGGGGCGATGATATTGCCGAGATCTATTTCCTCATGGGCCTTAAACCCGTCTGGCAGAAGGGCAGTGGTAACGTGATCGGCCTGGAGGTGATTCCCCTGGCGGAACTGGGTCGGCCCCGCATTGATGTCATCCCCAGGGTAAGTGGTTTCTTCAGGGACGCCTTCCCGAATATCATGGAACGGATTGATGAGGCCGTGGCCATGGTGGCGGCCTTGAATGAACCTCCGGAGTCCAACCTGTTACGCCGCAATGTCTTTAAAGACATGGAAGAGTATAAAAAACAGGGCATGGATGAGAGCGAGGCCTTGCGCGAGGCCACCTTCCGGGTCTTTTCCTGCCCGCCCGGAACCTATGGCGCCGGGGTCAGCGAACTCATCGAATCGAAAAACTGGCAAACCCGGGATGACCTGGCCGATAACTATATCCGCTATTCGGCCCATGCCTATGGGCAGGGCAGTTATGGCCAACAGAAACCTGCAACCTTCCGCCGTCTCCTCTCCCGCATGGATGTCACCGTGAAAAACGAGGATTCCCGCGAATACGACATGATGTCCTGCACCGATTACTACAACTACTACGGCGGCCTGATCGCAGCGGCTAAAAGCACGCGCGGTTCCCTGCCCATGGCCATGATGGGGGACAGCTCCGATCCCAAACGGGTGCGGATGCGCACTGCTTCCCGGGAGGCAAAACATATCCTCCGCTCCAGGCTGGTGAATCCGAAATGGCTTGAAGGCATGAAACGTCACGGCTACAAGGGGGCCGGGGATATTTCCCATATGATGGATGTGGTGCTGGGTTGGGATGCCACCGCCGAAGTTATCGATGACTGGATGTATGCGGCCATTGCTGACAAATATGTCCTTGAAGCGGAGATGGGGCAATGGATGGAGCGGGTCAACCCCTATGCGCGCCAGAACATTATTGATAAGCTTCTGGAGGCAATTGCCCGTGGAATGTGGCAGGCGGACAGGGAAATGGAAGAGAAGCTTCGGGACGCCTATCTCGATATTGAAGGCGAAATAGAGGAACGGCTGGAATGAGTTTCTTTCCCTTTGCTGCCGTCGTGGGGCAGCAGGAGTTGAAGCTTGCCCTCCTGATGGCGGTCGTCAATCCGGCTGTTGGCGGGGTGCTCATCCGGGGAGAGAAGGGCATTGCCAAATCAACGGCGGTGCGCGGCCTTGTCGATCTTTTGCCGGAAATTACGGTTAATCACGGCTGCCGTTTCTCCTGCAGGCCTGAAAACAGAGAGCTGTGGTGCGTGGACTGCCTGGCTACCAAGGACGAACCGAGCACAGGGCATCGTAAGGTACGGCTCGTTAACCTGCCCCTGAATGCGACTGAAGACCGGGTGGCAGGCGGTATTGATTTCTCCGCCACTGTCGAAAGGGGTAAACCTCTTTTTCAGACCGGCCTGCTGGCTGAAGTCCATCGGGGTATTCTCTATATAGATGAGGTCAACCTGCTTGATGACCATATTGTCGACCTGATTCTGGATGCGGCATCATCAGGGATGAACCGGGTGGAACGGGAGGGCATAAGTTTTTGCCATCCCTGCCGCTTCTCGCTCATCGGTACCATGAATCCCGAAGAAGGAGAGCTGCGGCCCCAACTGCTTGATCGATTCGGACTCTGTGTTGAGGCCAAGGGAAATGCGGATCTGGATGAGCGGGTACTTCTGCTTATGCGGCGGGAGCAGTTTGACCGCGACCCCTGCAGCTTTATTACCAGGTTCAGCAGCAGAAATGACACGATCAGGCAGCGGATACGAGCTGCCCGGGCCATACTTTCCCGGGTGAGAATGCCTGCCGGGATGCGGGTTTTCATCGGTGAATTGTGCCGGGAAAACAATGTGGCCGGACACCGGGCCGATCTGGTTATGGAGCAGGCGGCACGCACCATGGCGGCCCTTGACGGTGACGACGAGGTGACAAACAATCATATCCTCCGGGTGGCACCCATGGTGCTTATTCACCGCAGCAGGGAAGGTCGGCCACCACCGCCACCACCGCCACCACCGCCGGAAGATCCTGGGAAACCGGAAAATACAACCGATCAAGCGCAGAACAACAGCGGTCAGGAGGATTTCCCGGAAACAGATGGACGCAACGCGCCCCAGGGGCAAGATGCTGATTCGCAAAACGACAGGCAGCAAACCCGTCGAGAACAGGAAGGGGCGGGACGGAAAGACAAGGATAGGCCTGAGCAAGACGGGCAGGAGCAGGCGGCGCAGGAGGCAGAAGCAGCGGGTACTGTCGGAAATCAGGAGGATCAACTCTTTGATATCGGTCCCACTTTTTCAGTGAAAAAAATCACCATGGCCAAAGACAGGGTCGTCAGGCGCGGCCGGGGCCGCCGTTCCCGTTCCATGGTCTCGCAGAAACAGGGACGCTACAGCCGGGCCGCAAGTTTCGGGCTGGCCGGCGATATTGCCCTTGATGCCACCATCCGGGCTGCGGCTCCTTTTCAGGCAGAGCGTAGCGGTTCACTGGCCGTGCGGCTTGAGCCCTGTGATTTTCGTTACAAGATCAGGGAAAAACGCATCGGCAACCTGCTGCTCTTTATGGTGGACGGTTCCGGCTCCATGGCCGCACGCGGCAGGATGGCCGCCTCCAAAGGTGCGATCATGTCGCTGCTGCTTGACGCTTATCAGAAGCGGGACAAGGTGGCCATGGTCACTTTTCGCCGTGACAGGGCGGAGATCAACCTGCCGGTTACCTGTTCGGTGGAGCTGGCCGGTCGTCTGCTGGCCGAGATGAAGGTGGGAGGCCGTACGCCACTTTCCGCCGGGCTGATCAAAGGCTATGAGCTGATGAGAAATTATCTGCTCCGTGAACCAGGCGGACGGCCCATTGTCATCATCCTCACCGACGGTAAGGCCAATGTGAGTATGGGAGAAGAAAAGCCGGTTGATGAGATGCTCCGGCTGGCCACGGCCATGGCCCGGGAAGAGCGGGCAAAATATATAGTGGTGGACACCGAAGAAGAGGGACCTGTTACCTTTGACCTGTCCGGAAAACTGGCCGCTGCCCTGGCTGCTGACTATTTTAAAATCAAGGATATACAGGCTGAAGAGCTTGTCCATATCGTTCGGGAGACCCAATGAAAGAAAAGAAACGGAACTATCCATTTGTGGCCATTGTGGGGCAGGAAAAGATGAAACTGGCTCTGATCCTCAATATTATCAATCCACTGCTTTCCGGGGTGCTCATCAGGGGCGAAAAGGGGACTGCCAAATCAACCGCTGTCCGGGCTCTGGCTGAGATTCTGCCGGAGATAGAGGTCATCAGCCGGTCTCCTTTCGTGCTGGATCCGGATAAGGAGTATGAACAGTATCTGGCAATCTGCGCGGCTCTCGGGGTTGAGGCGGGGCCGGCGGATGCGCTGGAGCGTAACACACAAAAAGTACAGGTGATTGAACTGCCGGTGGGGGCCACCGAAGACAGGGTGGCAGGAACTCTTGACCTGGAACACGCCCTGCAAAAGGGGGAAAAACGGGTGGAACCGGGGCTGCTGGCCCATGCTCACCGGGGAGTCCTCTACGTGGATGAGGTGAATCTATTAGATGACCATGTGGTTGATATTCTGCTCGACGCCGCGGCCATGGGGGTAAATACCATTGAGCGGGAGGGTATCAGTTTTTCCCACCCGGCCCGTTTTACCCTGGTGGGCACCATGAATCCTGAAGAGGGCGAGCTGCGGCCCCAACTGCTTGACCGTTTCGGGCTTTGCGTCAATATCCGGGGCATTGACTCTGTACAGGAACGGGTGGCGATCATGGAGCGGAGAGTCCGCTTTGACGAAGACCCCGCCACATTCTGTGACCGTTGGCAAGAGGAGTCAGACAGGCTGGTGACCCGGATTACAATGGCCATGGAACTGTATAATGAGGTCGAGGTCCGCCGGGAACTCCTGCACGACATCGCCCAGACCTGTCTTGAGGTAGGAATCGATGGTCACCGGGGGGATATCATTATTCTGAAAACCGCCAGAACCCTGGCCGCATGGCATAACCGAACCGAGGTGCAGGCGGCTGATATCAAAGAGGCGGCTGATCTGGCTCTGCCCCATAGGATCAGGCGGCAACCGCTCATGGATATTCCGGATTCCATGGAAAGTTACCGGGCAGCCGGTACCGCCTTATAAGGAAGAATATGATTGCCATAGAGGAACTTTATAAGAATTACGGCCCCAAAAAGGCATTAAACGGTATCAGCCTCACCGTAGAGAGGGGTGAACTTTTTGCCTATCTCGGCCCTAACGGTGCCGGCAAATCCACCACCATCCGTATCCTCACCGGCCTCACCCGTATGACTTCGGGACGAGCCAGTCTGGGCGGGTTTGATATTGAGACCCAGGTTACCCTTGCCAAACATCAGTTTGGTGTGGTGCAGCAGTATGTGAATCTTGATCAGGAGCTGACCGTCTTTGAGAATCTGGACATCCATGGCCGACTCTTCGGCATGAGTAAAAGGGCAAGGCGGAAGAAAGTCGACACCCTGCTGGCCTATATCGAGATGGAGGATCGGGCTGATACCCTGGTGAAATCTCTGTCAGGCGGTTTGAAACGACGGGTGACCATTGCCCGGGCCCTGCTCCATGAACCGGGGATTCTCTTTCTTGATGAGCCGACCGTGGGGCTTGATGCCGCCATCCGTCGCCGGATCTGGGCCTTGATCAAAAAGATCCAGCAGCAGGGAACTACGATTTTTCTGACTACCCATCATATTGAAGAGGCGGAATTCCTGGCCCAGCGGGTGGCCTTTCTTGATAATGGCAGAATCGTGGCTTTGGACACGCCGGAACATCTCATGGAGAGCGTAGGGCACTGGGCCGTTGATCAGTTTGCAGGAAGTGAAATGACCACCAGCTATTTCAAAACCAGACAGAAGGCCAATACCTTCAAGGCGGAGGGCGAATTTACTCTGCGCCGGGTAAATCTGGAAGATGCCTTTCTCTCGCTGATCGGCAGAAAGGTGCAGTCATGAATCCGTTTATCAACGGATCTCTGGCGGTCTATCGCCGGGAAATGCTTATTTTCCGGAGGCGGTTTAAACGGCAGATGGCCGGACAGGCCATCTCGCCCCTGCTGTACCTCACCACCTTCGGTTACGCCATGGGCGGCGAGCTGCGCTTTGACGGGATCAGTTACCTGGACTTTCTGGTGCCGGGGCTGGTGGCTATGGCCAGCATGACCCAGGCCTTTGCTATTGCCACTGATATCAATGTGGCCCGCTTTTACTGGCACATCTTTGATGAATTTCAGGCCGCACCCATCAGCAATGGCAGTTATGTGGCCGGTGAGGTTATGGCAGGTATTACCCGTGCCTTTATGAGTATCGGGATTATTCTTGGTCTGGGTCTGCTTTTTGGTGTGCGTCTTCATTACGGTGTCCTGTTCTGGCTGGCCATTCTGCTGAACAGTTTCTTCTTTGCAAACCTTGCCGTGGCCCTGGCCATGCTGGTGAAGAGTCATGCCGACCAGAGTCTGCTCACCAATTTTGTGATAACCCCCATGGCCTTTCTCGGCGGCACCTTTTTTCCCCTCGACCGGCTGCCTGCCTGGCTGCAGCATGTCCTGGGCCTGCTGCCTCTGACCCATGCTTCAACGGCCATCAGGAGTGCCGCCCTTGGCCATGAGGTACACTGGCAGTCCCTGTTGCTGCTCGCGGCCATGGGGAGTGTCATTTTTCCGGTTGCCTATCATTGCGTCAACAGAGCAAGGGACTGATCATGCATATTATAACCTGGTACAACGGGGTGAAGATTCACCGTGCGGATAAGATTATTTATGGCCAATTTCTGCAACCTCATCTGGTTCTCTCCACCTGCCGGGCCGGCGGAGGAATGGTGCAGGGACTGGAATATGTCCTCAATCATCAGAGCTGTGAGCCGTGTAATCATCATCGTGGCGCAATACATCGCGACTCTGCACAATACCGGGCAATGATATGTAAGCCATATGGTCTGGCACCGGAAAAATGCGCCACCATGGGTACGGCAGCCAACATGAACCATGCGGCCTTTGTCAGTCGGTCATTTCGTGATCTGACCGTGAGTGCGGTCATCACCGGCGGGGTGGAGACCAACGCGGGCCGGGCCGGAGATCCGGCCTCGGTCTATGAGACTGTCGACGGTTTTGAAAGCCTTGACGGGCAGGGGCAGGTCCGTGAGCCAAAACCCGGTACCATCAACATCATGCTTTTTATCAGCCACCCCCTGACCCCGGCCGCGCTCACCAGGACCATTATGATGGCCACCGAGGCCAAGACAGCGGCCCTGCAGGAGCTTGCCGTCAATTCTCGTTACTCGAACGGGCTGGCCACCGGTACGGGCACCGATCAGATTATCGTCTCCGCCCCTGACCGGGATGGCTTTCGTCTGGGCTGGGCCGGCAAACACGGAAAGCTTGGTGAGTTGATCGGACGTACGGTCATGGCCGGGGTGAAAAAAACTCTGGCAAGGCAGAACAGCCTGACACCGCGGGGCCAGGCAAGTGCCAAGTTGCATCTGGAGCGGTTCGGCTGTACTACGGCAACCATGCTTGAAGGAATTGCCGGTTTCCTGATCCCCGAGCAGGCTGCGCTATTTTGTAACAACTATCGCGGGATTTTCCGTGATCCCCTCACGGTTGCCGCAGTGGCGGCCATGGTCCACCTGCGCGACAAATTTTCCTGGGGTGTGCTGCCGGATTCCTGCTGGAAAGAGGTCATGGCTGCGGCTGCGGCCCAGGTTGCCTGTTCAATCAGCCTGCGCTACGAACAAATGGCCCGATACCGCGATATTCTGGGCAGGGCCGCGAAAGCGCAGGGTGACGAGCTGTTCCTTGCTCTCTGCTGGCAGGCCATGGCCCTTGGTTTTATTGATAAATGGCCGGAAATCGGGGCTGAGTTCCGGGGTGACGAAAAATGAACCGTGCACCGACCCGACAATCGGTAGACTTTTTGATCTTGTCCAGCCGGGGCAGGTGGTCTTTGAGTTTACCTTTCGGGACAAAAGGGGCTGGCAACAGAAGATTAAGGCCCGGAAGCAGGCCCTGCAGGAGTTCCTTTGGTGAGGAAAATATGGTGCAACAGGACAGAGTATGGAGACAGGTCGCAGTCTACGCTTATCTGAGCGAATCTGTGGCTGACACAGCTTTGCTGTGATCCAACTATTTACAGCTCGTCAAAAAGGGGTATTCATGGGCAGCAAGCCGAATGTATTGCATAATATGAACAAGTTTTTATTGTATTTCGCAGGGGTACTTTCATTCCTGCTTCCCGGCACGGTCGTTTTGGCGGCTTCGGGCCAGGTCACGGTACGATATGCCAGGGGATTCAGTGTAGAATACAAAAATAGAGATACCCTGGTTACGGTCCATAATCCCTGGCCGGGTGCCAATACCGACTTCTGTTATGTACTGGTGCCGAGGGGTGAAGAACCATCGGCAGAGTATCCCGGGTGTCAGCGGGTAGAAACTCCGGTGCGCAGCTTAGTTTCTCTGTCCACTACCCATCTGGCCTTTCTCGACGTCCTGGGTCTGGTTGACCGGTTGGTGGGGTTTTCCACCCCTGACCGGGTGTATACGCCTTCTGTTCGCCGGGCCATCAAGGAGGGCAGAATACAAGAGGTGGGGATTGGTTCCAGTCTCCAGGTGGAAACCATCCTTGATCTCAACCCGGACCTGGTTTTGACCTATGGTTCCGGAACCTTTCGTGATGCTCATCCCAAGTTACTGGAGGCCGGGCTCAAGGTGGCCATCAATGGAGAATACATGGAGACCCATCCCCTGGGGAGGGCGGAATGGCTTAAATTTGTGGCCCTGTTTTTTGACCGGGGGCAGGAGGCGGAGAAACTCTTTAACGCCATGGAAAAACGATATCGCAAGCTGGCAGTCATGACGGCAGGTGTGAGCCGCAGGCCAACGGTGCTGACCAACACCCCCTTTTCCGGCCGCTGGCATGTGGCGTCGGGAAACAGTTTTGCCGCTCGTTTTCTTTTTGATGCCGGGGCCGGCTATATCTGGCAGAATCTGCCCGGCAGCGGGGCTGTTCCCATGGATATAGAGATGGTCTATGATAGTGGTGCGGATGCCGAGTTCTGGGTTAATACCGGTATCTGGACCAGCCTTGCCCAGGCCCGAAGATCTGCGCCCCGCATGGCGGATTTCAGGAGCATCAGGACTGGACAGCTGTACAATCGGATAAATCGGGTCAATGCCGATGGTGCCAATGATTACTGGGAATCGGGTATGGTGAAACCCGATGTGATTCTTGCCGACCTGATAAAAATTTTCCATCCTGAGCTGCTGCCCCAGTATACTCTTTACTACTACAGAAAGCTCAAATGACCTCCCTGCGCTGCCTTCTGCCGCTCCTGTTTGTTTGCACCGCCCTGTTCTTTATCCTTGATATTGCTACCGGCACGGTTTCCATTCCGCCTGATCAGGTTCTGGCCATTCTCATGGGCCATGCGCCTGAGCGGTCAAGCTGGCAGACCATTGTTATGGTTTTCCGTCTGCCTAAAGCCATTGCCGCATTGAGTGCCGGGGCGGCTCTGGGACTCAGCGGCCTGATGATGCAGACCCTGTTTCGCAATCCTCTGGCCGGGCCGTCGGTGCTGGGCATCAGCTCCGGGGCTTCCATGGGCGTGGCCCTGGTCGTCCTGGGAACGGCCATAAGTCATCGGGGCGCCCGACTCATTGAAGGGCTTGGGCTTGGCGGGAACATGATCCTGATTTTTGCTTCGGCCGTTGGTGCCTTTGGCGTTTTGCTGGCCATTCTTATCGCCGCCCGCTGGGTCAAGGATGTCATGACCCTGCTCATTGTCGGCATCCTGGGTGGTTTTGCCCTGTCCAGCATGGTTTCGGTGCTTATCCATTTCAGCCGTCCGGAAATGGTACAGGCCTATCTTTCCTGGACATTCGGCAG
>DRKH01000278.1 GCA_011051825.1 Desulfobulbus sp. | reverse complement strand
GCGGTATGAAAACTCACCCCTGCCCCGGCAAGTTCCGGCTGCTCATGCCAGTCCAGGGTGGAGGGCTCGATACGCTGATTAGCCGAAAAGCTGTACAAATCGCCAAGTTCAGGCAACAGCTTGCGAAACCGGCCGATGACCTGATTATAGCGCAGGGTCTGGCCGACGGTCAGGGGCAGCTTGTTTTCTGCACAGAGTGAAACGATTTCCCGGGCCTCGGCAAGGCTTGCCGCCAGCGGTTTTTCCAGGAGCAGAGGTTTGCCGACCCGGACACAGGCCCTGGCAATCGCAGAATTCAGGGCCGGGGGAACAACGCCGATAATCGCGTCAACGCCTTCATCCTTCACCAGTTGCCGCCAGTCCTCATAGCCGCGGCAACTCCATTGCCGGGCCTGAGTCGTACGCTCAGCAGAGCGTCTGCTGATGGCCGCCAGGGTCAACCCTGGAATATCACGGATAATATGACGGGCATAACGACTGCCGTGTTTGCCGGTTCCGATGAGACCTATACGCATGAGAACAATCCGCAGTGAGAGGAAATAAAACTATGGTCCGCCGGGACAGAGCCGTTGCCAGCCCGCAGGTAGATCACCTGGGGGGCAGTCCAGCTCTACGGCAAAATCGGCCAGCTCCTGGGCGGTACAATTTATCGAGGAGCACCTGTTGCCGGAAGTGACGTCCTCTATTTCCCGGCGGAGAAAGGCGACCAGGGCTGTCCGGACCACCTCTTTAAAGCCGTCACTGGGGCGGCCAATTCGCTCGCAGAAGGCCTGATGCCGGTGCCAGTTATACTGACTGCGCCGTACGCCCCGATAGAGACTCAGATCACGGTTTTCCGGATCAAGATCACGGAGCACGATTTCCCGGCTCCGCTCAAGGGCCCCGTCCTGCAAGGCGGCAAGTTCTTCATTATTGAGCAGGATATGCGGCCCTTCCGGATCTTCACTGAGATAATAAAGGGTGGAGTACAGGGCAATCTCGGGAATTTCTCCGGAGTGGCGGACAATAAGGAATTCCTCTTCCAACAGCAGGGTACGCTCTTCCTCCATCGGCACTACTCGCTTTTTTGAGGATTATCCAGGTTGAACAGGCTGCGAACCACGCCGATCCGTTCCTGCTGCTCTACACAGTGGTGGTCTGATTTCAAATACTGGAGGGGATGATGGAGCATTTTCGAAGCAATGGCTGTTGCCATCTTTTCAATCGATTTTTTTTCTTTGGGAGACAGGGACTCCAGACGGCCGAGGGTGCGGCCAAGTTCTTTTTTACAGATTTGATCGGCCAGGGTCCGCAACTCAATAATGGTTGGAGTCACCTCCATATTCTCCAGCCAGCTGGAAAACTTGTAGGTCTCTTCATCAACAATTCTGGCCGCCTTCACCGCCTCCTTGTCACGCTCCGACTTGTTCATCTCCACGACATTGTTCAGGTCATCAATGTCATAGAGATAGATATTGTCAAGCTCGTTAATGGCCGGGTCAAGATCACGGGGCACGGCGATATCGATAAAAAACAGGGGTTGGTTGCGACGCCGACGCATCACCGGCTGCACATCTTCCTTGGTCAGGATCAAATCGATTGCCCCGGTTGAACTGACTATGATATCAACGTGTTCTAGTTGATCCACCAGTTCATCCAGGGAAATGGCCCGGCCGTGAAACCGTTTGGCCAGGGTAACGGCCCGCTCAAGGGTTCGGTTTGCAACCACCACCTCCCCTACCCCCTGGCCGACCAGATGTTCGGCCGCAAGTTCAGCCATCTCCCCGGCTCCGACCAGCATGACCCGCTTATCCCGGAGATCGCCGAAGATCTTCCGGCCCAGTTCGACGGCGGCATAGGAGATCGAAACCGCACTGGCACCGATCCGGGTCTCGGTCCGGACCCGCTTGGCAACGGAAAAGGATTTATGGAGCAACTTGTTTAAGACCAGACCACTGGTCTTCTTTTCCGAGGCAAAGCGGTAGGCTTCTTTTAGCTGGCCCAGGATCTGCGCCTCACCGACGATCATGGAATCAAGGCTGGAGGCGACCAGAAAGAGATGCTGGATCGCATCCTCATCTTCATGCTGATAAATGCAGCCTGAGACCTCTTCCCGGGTAACACGACCGGCAAAGAGCATATCCAGAACCTGACGTCTTGCCAGCTGGACATCATTGCAGGTAAAGAGGATCTCGACCCGGTTGCAGGTGGAAAGGAGATAATACTCGTTTAAAGAGTCAAGTCTGCCCAGAGCGGCCAGCGGTTCTTCGTAGCCGCTGGACAGGGCGAGCTTTTCACGAATTGCAAGGGGGGTGGTTTTATGGTTGACCCCCAGCAGAACGATGGTGTCACGCGCCATGAGCACCCACCCCTTTGAGCAGAAAGACCAGGGTCAGCAGAACCGCCATAAAGGCAACAATGGTCATGATGGCGGCCCGGCGGCCGCGCCAGCCCATGGTAAAACGCTGATGCATCAGGGCGGCATAGAGAAACCAGGTAATCATCGACCAGACGATCTTCGGATCCCAGTGCCAGTTTCGCCCACCCCAGATCTGCTTGGCCCAGATATAGCCGGTGAACATGCCCAGGGTCATGAGCGGAAAACCAATAGTCAGACAATGTTGATTGAGCTTGTCCAGTGCCTCAAGAGAGGGCAGGCGGGAGTAAAAAAAACCAAATCGTTTCTGCTTTAATTCACGTTCCTGCAACAGATACATGATACCGCCGATACAGGCAAGGGCCAGAAATGCGTCCGCAATCATGGCCAGAGAGGCATGGACGGGAAATAGCCAGGAACGCTGGGTCTGGGTCAGGGGAAGAATTTCGTGCGGCGCCAGGGCCGAAACAATCATTAAAAGGACCACCAGGACGGTGGCAAAGGTCCCGAAATTCTTGACCGTATAGCGCCAGCGAAAGGACAGGTAACACCAGGAAATGGACCAGGCAAAAAAGGAGATTGTCTCGTGGACACTGGTAATGGGAGTATGACCCGACTCAATCAGACGGGCCACGATATTGGCGGTGTGAAGAATGGCAGCGGCAAAGAAGACCTTACGGGCAATGCTGCGGACATTCTTCTTCTGACTGAAAAAAAAGACCAGATAGGCCGCCATGGCCAGCAGATAACCAATAAAGCTGATTTGAAAGAGGAGATAACTCATACACCCGTTCCCAGTTGGCTGATATCAAAATCCACATCCGGCCCGAGTACTTTGTGCAGATGCTCCTGCACCCGGTCCCAGCGGCCGTCCCGAATCCACTCGACTATATCGTCATGCAGGATATTTTGAAACAGAATTTTACGTTCGTCCGAAGTTGGAGCGGCGGCAATTACCTCTTTGCGAAGCTCTCCCATCAACTGCAGAAGTGCACCGTATTCCGAACCGTACTGATCTTCCAGCCGACGACGCACCAGGGCGGCAACGGCCGGACTTTTGCCGGAAGTGGAAACGGCCAGGATGAGATCACCGCGCTGAACCGTGGCTGGAACCTGAAAACTGCATTGGCCGGGATCGTCAATAACATTGACCGGAACGCCCAGGCTGTCGGCATCCCTGGAAATCTGTTGCTGAATCCCGGGATTATCGGTTGCGGCAAAGACAAGAAAAGCCCCGGTCAAGTCACCCGCAACATATTCTTTCCGTCGCCACCGGCAGGCATGCTCTTTGACAAGTTTTGCAAGCCCGGAGGTCAGCTGCGGACTGACCACTGTAACCCGCGCCTTTTCGGCCACCAGCCCTTTCACCTTGCGTTCGGCAACGCTCCCGCCGCCGACCACGACACAGAGCCGTCCGGATATGTTCAGACAAACAGGATACACGGCAACAAAGGGTTAAAGGATAGATATCCGCCACGGACCTCATAGCCAGGACCGATCACGGGAACAGGTATTACCGGGCGACCAGACGGGTCAACAGGACCTCTTTGTCCCCGTCCAGGCTCTGCAATTTCTTTTTCTGGGCCGAGATCACATACTCCTTTTCCGCCATCTGTAAAAAAGGCTGGAGACTTTTACGGCGGAGATCGTGGGCCAGAAAGACCGAACCACCGGGTTTTAACGCCCTGCCGATGATGGTGAGCAGGGGTTGAAAAAACTCTTCACGAAACAGAATTTCAGCCCCGAGAATAACGTCGTATTGTTCCATTTCAGGCGGATTGAGCCAGTCAAGCATGGTAAAACGGACCGTATCCAGGCCGCTTGCCGCTGCACTGACCCGTTCAAAATCAAGAATCATCTCCTCATAGTCACTCAGGGTTACCGCACAGCCCCTGGCAGCAGCCGTCAACCCCGGAGCCCCAAGTCCGGCCCCGAGCTCAAGAACGCTGGTGCCGTCTGCAAACGCATGTCCGGCAACAAACTCGGACAGGACAATGGCGGCCTCCCACAGCCGGATCCAGAATGGAAATTCCGAGACATCCTTGAGAGGATCTTTGCCGTCAAGAATCTGCTCAAGATCGGTAATTTTAAGAAGATTTAACCGTACATCCCGAACCGAAAAAGGCTCGAAGGCAACTTTGTACTGTTTTTTTATCTTTTCGTAAAGTGCTCTGGGCTCTTCGGCAAGTGTCTGGGGGTCCATATATCTCTCGTGTATGCGCTGCTGAAATAATCTGGTGCTGCTTAAAGGAGCCCCGGAGCAGGGGCCGGGAACAACAGCACTTTGTAAAAACGTC
>DRKH01000277.1 GCA_011051825.1 Desulfobulbus sp. | reverse complement strand
CGGTACGGGCGGTAACGTTCCAGTCAATGGTTCGGATTTCATCTCCGGCCACGTATTCCCGGACCTCGTCAAAGTTCATACCCCGACCTTTGAACACCGAATGATAACTGCCGGCAAGAGTATCGTCGACCAATCGTCGGGTTCGAACCTCGATCTGGCGTACTTTTTTAAGAATTTGTTTTGTCAGTTGTTTTTCCATAGCATCAGGTGACGTCGTCACGAGGGCCTCACTTTCGGAGTCTTCGTCAACGCACAATCTTTGGTATTATGAGAACATAGTAACTATTCAGGTAGGGGCAGAGAACTAGCCCTACCACCACCTGTAACTGTTCAGGAGTGCTCCATATCTGTGCAGTCAGGCCTGTGAACTATAGTGATTCCTATGTGAATCAGGCCTGACCGTGCAGAGATGGGGTACTCCTGAACAGTTACAAAACATAGAGTTACATGGCCTGTGATCCAGTACCTCATCAGTGCTATCAATGAGTTCATCAATGTGGTTCAAATAAGGCCTGGGACGAGAATTCAGGACTTCGCAAAAAAAAAATACCTGTCCCATCCCCCCTGTCTTTTGCGACGACCTTTTAAGGCACAGGGACAGTGTCAAGAACTTTACGGATAATATCCTCACTGCTGATATCTTCCGCCTCTGCCTCATAGCTGATACGAATACGATGACGCAGGACGTCCAGGGCGCATCCTTTAATATCATCAGGAATCACGTAGCCGCGCCCGTTGAGAAACGCCATGCATTTGGCTGCAACCTTGAGATTGATGGTTGCTCTCGGTGAGGCTCCGGTTTCGATGTATCCCTTGACGTCGAGTTTGAAAAGCTCCGGTTCGCGGGTGGCGAAAACTAGGGAGACGATATAGTCCCTGATCCTGTCATCCAGATAGATGGTGTCGACAACTTTTCGGGCAGCAAGAATATCTTCGGGGCTGACAACCTGACGGACGGCAACCTTTGAATCGGTATGCTGAACGCTGTCAAGGATCTGGCGTTCTTCTTCACGGCTTGGGTACCCCACGACGACCTTCAGCATAAAACGGTCAATCTGGGCCTCGGGCAGGGGATAGGTTCCCTCCTGTTCAATGGGATTCTGGGTGGCGAGGACGAGAAATAATTCGGGGAGAGAAAAGCTCTGCTCTCCGATGGTCACCTGTTTTTCCTGCATGGCCTCAAGCAGGGCCGACTGCACCTTTGACGGGGCTCGGTTTATTTCATCGGCCAGGATCATGGAGGAGAAAATGGGCCCCTGTTTGACCTCAAAACTGGTATCGCGCGGGTTGTAAATTTCCGTGCCGATAATATCGGCCGGTAACATATCCGGCGTGAACTGTATCCTGCGAAAATCGGTGGAAACGACACCGGCCAGTGTTTTGACGGCCAGTGTTTTGGCAAGGCCGGGAAGCCCTTCAAGCAGTATATGCCCGCCAGCGAGCAGGCCGACAAGAAGGCGGTCGACCAGATATTCCTGGCCGATAATAACCCGGCTCATTTCAGCCTTCAGCAACGGCAGCCAGGCCGAAGCCTTACTGACGGCAGCGTTGATTTCCTGGATTGACGGAGCATCCGTTTCCTGTTCTGAAGTTGGTGCGATTTTCTGTGCCGGTGGATTCGGGGTGACGGATTCTGTTATCATGATGTTCCCTTTAGTTGTTCCTCGTGAAAAAAATTCTGTAATTCCCTCGGTCGATACAAAAAAAAAAATTGATTACCACCATTCCTCAGCAACGAGGGATAACATCGCTACAGCTATAATCTCAAATCGCATTTAGCCGCGCTTATGCCTGATTTCAGGTCAATTCATTTTTTAAAAAAAGCGATGGTATCCCTGATTTCATTCAAGCTGAGCTTTAGTGGTAATCAAGAAAAAAAATCAGTAGTGTCCGGTTAGAAAATTGCATTAACCATAGAAAAATATTATAAAAAAATAACGCGAGGAACATTTTTTTCTTGACAAATAAGTCTTAAAATGCGGGCAAAATTTCATAACCTTAATGATTTCAAGGAGTTATGAAATGCCTCGCAAGATTATTTACAAACACCGTTACTTCGCGCCATCGTTCAATCAAATTACCCGGCCATTGGGCAACATATTGCTGTCTGCTCCCCGGTTGGAATCGAGAGGAAACAGGCCGCTAAAAATGGATTTTGAAGAGCAACTCAATGCATTGATCTTCTTTCATCTGGAAGAGCATACCTCAGCCCGAGAACTCATCCAAGTTATGAAGGAAGATGACTTTGCCCGTAATGCCATTGCCCCAAAAGGGGGCATCAGCAGAAGTTCATTTTCAGAAGCAGTCAATGAACGTGGACTTGAGCAATTTTTCTATGTTTTTCAGCAACTGCAAAAACAAGCCGCTTCCCTGTTACCCAAAAAATATGCTGACTTTGGCGACCTTATTTCTATTGATGGGTCATTAATTGATGCAGTTCTGTCTATGGCATGGGCTGATTACCGCAAAAAATCAAAAAAGGCCCGTCTACATCTTGGATTTAGCGTCAACCAGGGAATTCCGCATAAACTTTTCCTCACCAATGGCAAAGGTGATGAACGTCCTTTTGTCCATCAAATTCTGGAACCTGGTCAAACCGGAATTATGGATCGTGGTTACCAGCATCATCATAACTTTGACAGCCTTCAGGAAGAGAAAAAACACTTTGTTTGCCGCATAAAAGGCAATACCCATAAAACCTGCCTGAAACAATACGAAGTTGATCCCGATAGTATTGTTTTTTACGATGCCAAGGTATTGCTTGGTCAACCGGGAGCAAAACAAACCCGAAAGCCTTTGCGCCTGGTCGGCTATGTCGTTGATGACGTAAAATATTGGGTAGCCACCGATCGCTTTGATCTTACGGCAGAAGACATCGCCCTGATTTATAAACTCCGCTGGGAGATTGAAAAATTTTTTGCCTGGTGGAAACGTCATCTCAAGGTATATCATCTTATTGCACGCAGCAAACATGGGTTGATGGTGCAGATTTTGTCGGGCCTGATCACCTATCTTCTGCTGGCAATTTATTGTCATGAGCAACATGGTGAACGGGTTTCCATCAAACGGGTTCGACAACTGCGAATTCAAATTCAGAATGAACTGAGAGAACTGGAAAATCTGGCCCCCGATCCGAACAGGGCCCGAACTCCACACTCTGAATCGCTACATGCAAGTCCTTAACCGGACATTACTG
>DRKH01000276.1 GCA_011051825.1 Desulfobulbus sp. | reverse complement strand
GTTCAAAAAATGGTGAATTTTATCAAAAGTTGGCGGTTTTCAGGCTGTACGGCCGTCAGGGGCAAGTTTTTCGCCCCGGCAACATCTTGGCGACCAAATTTTATACTTTCAGACGGCCAAACAGTGCCATCCGGGAATAGCTGTCGTTGGCGAGGGCCTTTTGCTAACCTATCGTAAATAATCTTACCTGTTCCGTCAGCGACCTCGTGAAAAATATCTTCATTTAGTGAGGATATTTTGACTTCATGGGGCATTGATTCTTCTATCCTATTAATACGACATAAAGCTCTACAAAATTCTTGCATCAGATGAGGACTCCCATAAGATTCTTGTGCTAACCGTTGTTTTATATGACCAGAAACATTTATCTGAAGCAAAGGGAAGCCTCTGTCTGCAATTTCGGTAAGTTCATCAATTGACCAAGGAGGAACTTCAATAGAGAGTAACCTGCCTGTCATTTCTCGTTCTACTTTTATTGCATCATAGCGTCTATGCGGTATTGCTATGGCAATTACCGGAATTCCTTCAAAGATTAAAGGTTTAAGTGCTCGTACCAAATCACCCTGAAATTGACGGTCTAAATAATGAAAATCATCTATAATTAATGGAATTTCATGTGTCCTGAGGGCTGAGATAGCAGCGGCTCTAGGTGATAATGATCGTTTTGTTTTTTTTGAGTCTGATTGTTTTCTGCCTATACTCGTACCAACCTCCCCTTTTCCTTCCATCAATAATGGAATACCAGCCTTACCGCCAAATTTCCCTTCAACATTTTGTGCAGATTCTTGGGTTGTCGTTACTTCAGATTCAGTTGCCTCGTTTAATTCGTTTAAAATTTGTGACCAGAAATCATTTTCACTTCCAACAGATCCTCCATCTACCCAAACGTTATCTGCCTCTAAACGGGGGAATATGCGATTAGTTAAAACAGTCTTTCCAGACTTAGTTGATCCCGTTAATGTAACCATTTTGCAAAGATGCTTTTTTGATTCCCCTAAACTCTGCTCAAGATCCCTTCCACTTCGGTCAACATAGGTGAAGCGTGGCATCCCTCCAGGTGTAAACACTTGATTGACTAGATGTTTCATGAAAATTTTTCCTTATAGCATAACAGTGAAATAGACGGAATGAGCCAATATCAGGCTAGGCATACTCTGTCTATTGACTTAGAATTTTCAGCATGATATTCTTAAAAAGAAATCATACATTTTCGTTACAATATCATATGCCAAAGACGAATACAAGCCAGCCTGATGCATAAAACTCTTTTGGGATCGGTTATATACAGCATCTTATCAACAACAAGGTGGAACCTAAGGTTACGCGCTGGTATGTGATTCGTATCGAACGATATCTCAAGGCCATGTCCGGCAAATGACTGATAACCCATTCGGCAAAAGATGTTATTAATTATCTGGAAGGCCAGAGTAAAAATATAAAAATTAAAGACTGGCAATTTCGTCAGATTGTCGATGCTATACAGAATTTGTTCACCATGCTTGACGTTCCCTGTTTGGACGAGGTGGATTGGAAAAGAAAAACACGGGGGGCAGGTCTTGAAATACCAGGTTCTTATTCATGATCCCAACTCACCATACTTCCACTGAACCTTGACTGTACTTTAGAAAAAATAACCATTTGAAATTGAATATCTAAACCAATTTCACCACATCGTAAAGCGCTTCCTGGCGGTTACTCAACCTGGCGGCAGGTGTTTTCCAGTTCCTGCCACAGCTTTTTTAACCGTTTCTCGGAGACCGGCATGGCGGTTCCGACTTCCGGGGCAAAGACCGAGACCCGGAACTCTTCAACCATGGTCCGGTACAGGGCAATGGCTTTCCTGCATTCCGGATTGTGGGTACTGAATTCCCTGATATGGGCCAGACGGTTGACGGCGATGGTCAGGCGCTGCTGTTTCTGGGCGTCCTTTGCCGGTTCCTGTTCGGCTCGCTGCAGACGAATGGCCAGGGCCTGCAGATAGCGGCCGGTATGGAGCATCTGTTCGTTTGAGCGGGTGAGCAGAAAATCCGGGGGCAGGATATTTTCCAGGCATTGGATGAAATCCTGCTCTATTTCCCTGTTATAACATTTGTTTTTTCGGCAACGGTTGGTCCAGGCGGTAAGATCCGCCGTCACCCTGCGGCGGAGCGCAATAGTATCCATAAGGTTGCCGATAACTGCCTGCACCTTTCTGTGAATGCCCTGTTTCTTCAGCTCTGCTATGATTGCATTGAAACGGGCCTGGTCGGGGATCCGTCCGTCGCGGGTATCAAAGAGCGCGTCCATAACAAACTGCAGCAGTGCTTCCCGGAGCTCAAGGGCCGTGCCCTTCATGCCCAGGGAAAGCCAGGATGCGGAGTGGCTTGCAAGAGCGGTTTTACACTCTTTGCGGATCTGTTTCCGACAGCCCGGGAACTGCAGGCAATAGATAAACTCCATGCCAAGACGGTTCTGTAAGCGGGCCTTCTGTTCATCTGCTTTATACTGCAGGTCGACCTGGCCCTGATCATTTACAGACAGGGTCGGAAAATACAGTTTGTCTGCTCCGGTTCCGGTCGGGACCGAGATCCTGGCCGGTAGATCCTTGAAATCCCAGGTCGTCAGTCCGTTTCTGGTCGGGAGGCTGGGCTTTTTTCGGCCCTGCTTGACCTGGTGACTGCTGCCGCTTTCCATGTAATCGGACAGGGCGGCGAGGAGTTCCGTAAAGCTGCGAGTAGTGCAGAGGATTTTTCTATTCTCACCCTTGAGCTGATAGCGCATCAGCAGGTGCCGGGGCAGGGTATCGGTCTGCCAGTCACTGCGGGTGACGATCAGTTGAAACTCACGCAGCAATGCCTTTTCAAGGGCCGGATACAACGAGCCACTGTACAGGTCGAGCCGGTCCATGATCCGGTCAACCGCATCAGGCAGCGGGACCAGCCTGCGACGAAGTTTTTTCGGCAGCCGCTTGCAGAGATAGAGTATTTTTTCATCAAGCAGGCCGGGGACCAGCCATTCAAAAGGGGCGGGGGACAGCGAGGAGACCTGCTGCCGGGTCAGCGAAACCGTGACCCCGTCTTTTTCATCGCCGGGCTGAAAATGATAGTGCAGGGGAAGGTCGAACTCTCCGGCCCGCAGGGTTTTGGGATACAGATAGAGCTCATCCTGCTCGGGCATTTCTCTGCAGATGTCCTCTTTGTTCATCCACAGAAAATTGTCCGATTTTTTTTTCTTCAACAGCAGGTTCAAGGTGAACTTGTCATAGGCCGTACCGATACGCTCTTTATAAAATTGGAACAGGACCTGATCATCGACCAGAATATTTCTCCGCCGAACCCGTTCTTCCATGGTCGATATTTCCCGGATCAGGGCCAGATTATGCTGCAGAAACGGATAGCGTCCGCTCAGTTCCCCTTCGATCAACCCCTGGTGAATAAAAATTTCCCGGGCCTCGCCCGCGGTTTTTTCATTGATCCGGCCGTAATTGACCTTTCTGCCGGCAACGATGGGCAGCCCGAAAAGAGAAACCCGTTCCAGCGCCTGCACCTGACCCGATCTTTTTGACCAGTGTGGGTCGGAATAGTTGTATTTGCAGAGTCCTTTTCCTAAGGTTTCAAGCCATTGGTCATCAATAACAGCGGCGGTTCTGGCAAACAGTCTTGAGGTTTCGATGAAATCCGCAGCCATAATCCAGCCCACATTTTTTTTATTATACAGGCATGAGCCGGGAAAAAGCGTGACTTCGCGGCCACCGCTGACCGTGTACAGGTTTTTTTCCTTCTTGCGGCCGATATTTCTTAAAAATCCACTGGCCAGGGCCATATGGATTGCGGCATAGGATGCCGGTTCATTGTTGGGGACAAATCCTTTGATGGGCTTGAGCAGCCGGTTGATCTGTTCATGAACATCAAACCATTCACGCATCCGCTGCCAGGAAAGATAATGGGCTGTACAGAATTTACGTAATTTGGAACTGCTGAATCCGCCCTTGCTGAATGTCTGCCAGGCCTGCCAGATATTGAGCAGGCTGAGGAAATCGGACTGTTTGTCGATGAATTGCTCCTGGGCCTGGTCGGCGAGCTTTTCCTTTTCCGCAGGCCGCATGCGCGGATCCTGGATCGAGAGCGCGGCGCAGATGATAGTTGTCTCCCGCAGGGCGTTGCGCTCGGCGCCTTCTATTATGATTCTGGCGATACGTGGATCAAGGGGAAGCCGGGCCATGATCCGTCCGTGCTCGGTCAGGCGGTCGCGGGAATCAATGGCGCCCAGTTCGTGCAGCTGGCGAAACCCGTCGCTGATGGCACGAGGTGTTGGCGGATCAAGAAAGGGAAACCGGCGCGGATCGCCCAGGCGCAGGGAGATCATCTGGAGGATGACTTCAGCCAGGTTGGAGCGCTGAATTTCCGGCCGGGTAAACTCAGCCCGTCCCAAGTAGTCTTCTTCGCTGAACAGGCGCAGGCAGGTACCGGGACCGGTTCGGCCGCAGCGGCCCGAACGCTGGTCGCAGCTTGCCCTTGAAATCCGTGAGACCAGCAGGCTGGAGGTCCTGGCCCGGACATTGTAGGCCGGAATACGGGCAAGGCCGGTGTCGACCACAAAGCGGATTCCGGGCACGGTTATCGAGGTCTCGGCCACATTGGTGGCGACAATGATTTTGCGTTTTTTAGAGGTTCGGAAGATCTTTCGTTGATCACCGGCCTGCAGGCGGCCGAAGAGCGGCAGGATCAGGTGGCGGGCCGGGTCAAGAGCATGCTGGAGTGCGGCCATGGTATCAAGGATATCCCGTTCGGTGGGCATAAACACAAGGATGTCGCCACCGGGCCGCAGGCACAGGGTCTGTACCGCCTCGCAGGCCTGATCGACATAGTTTGTCTCCTCGTCTGTTGATTCCTCAAAATATTCGACGGTGATGGGAAAGGTGCGACCTGAGACCTGGAAAATCTGCGCATTGTCGAAGTGGCTGCTGAACTTCTCGGTATCAATGGTGGCTGAAGCAATGATCAGTTTAAGTTCCGGCCGTTTCGGCAGCAGCTGTTTAAGATAGCCCAGCAGAAAATCGATATTCAGGCTCCGTTCATGGGCCTCGTCAATGATAATGGTGTCATAGCGTTTAAGCAGGTGGTCTCTTCTGGTTTCAGCCAGCAGGATGCCGTCGGTCATGAATTTGATTCTGGTGCTTTCCCGGGTCCGATCCTGAAAACGGACCGTGGAACCGACCAGGTCGGGCCGTTTAAGTTCATCACTCACCCGTTCGGCCATGGAGACCGCAGCCAGACGCCGCGGCTGGGTGCAGCCGATGATTTTTTCCTTGCCCAGACCGGCATCAAGGCACATTTTGGGCAGCTGGGTGGTCTTGCCGGATCCGGTATCACCGGCAATGATCAGCACCTGATTTTTGCGGATGGCGGCAACAATACGATCTTTTTCCGCGGTTATGGGCAGGTTTTCCGGATAGTTCAGGTTCATTTCAGATCAGAGCGCAGAAAAAGAGCAGCAGGGGGCAAGTGGTTCATTCGGGCGTGGATATGCAATTCCTACCTGAGAATCAGCTGGACAGATCCTGTCGGTCGGCTGGATTCTGCCCGCCCGGGGAGCGGATGCATGGAATTTGATAATATCATTTAGGTTTAGTGCTTGGAAAGAGGTCAAATGTTTGATAATCTTGTTGTAGTCATCCCCGAAGGTTGTTATCGGGGATCCAGTGGGCTGAAAACGTCCTGGATCCCAGCCTTCGCGGGGATGACGGACAATCAGTCATGGGTCACTTATGCTGAGTTTCGCTAATAGCCACTTTCAGGAATGACGGATAAACCAGCATGGCCGGACCAGATAAGCGGAGCGAAGCCCAGACTTCGGGTTTTTCGGCCCAGCCACAACGAATCCTGAAAATAGCCTGAATCGACAGTGCTTCACAGGCAATTTTCAGATAAAGCAGCATGCCCTGCGGCCACAACGAACCATGAAAATGTTCTATTTCAGGAACACTCGTTTAGCTGCAGAGCGGTGGAACAAGACCACTCTTGCAGCACCGCTCTGCGGTGCTGTGTTGCATCCAGGCGCTCAGCGCCATTTTTAGATAAAAATGTGACAAAGTAGAAATACAGCCATGCAATCTATACCGGAAATC
>DRKH01000275.1 GCA_011051825.1 Desulfobulbus sp. | reverse complement strand
CGCTTATCTACCTCTCTGCACGGTCAGGCCTGATTCACATAGGAATCACTATAGTTCACAGGCCTGACTGCACAGATATGGAGCACTCCTAAACAGTTACAGGTGGTGGTTGGGCTAGTTCTCTGCCCCTACCTGAATAGTTACTGATTAAGAAGGCAAAACTCATTGAACCATCAAAACTCGAATCACTGCTTGATGAAAACAATCAGTTAATATCGTTTTTTGTAACAAGCCTGAAAACCGCCATGGCAAAGAAAAAGCAGATTTCGTAATTCTAAATTCCTGGTGACCTCTGCGGTTTAAAAAAATGCATTCAAGTGACAATCATTTTTTTGATTACCCACAATCCTCAGCCGAATGCAAAGGATACCATCGCTGAATATCGGAGGACATTGCGAACCCAGTGAATTAATGATGAATTTACAGAGCCCTGCAACCCGGAAGAACAAGCGATGTTATCCCTGAGTTGTGAAAAGCTGAGCTTTGTACGTAATCAGAATCATTTTTTATCACTTTTTTGTATTACACCCCCATCAACTATAAACCCATCTCCAAGCTAAAGATACTATGAACGGAGCAAAACTTCTTGTCAATGCCTTGGAAAATGAAGGTGTTGAATATATTTTCGGCATCCCGGGAGAAGAAAATCTCGCCTTTCTCGAGGCGATACGAACCTCATCCATACGCCTCATCCTCACCCGGCACGAACAGGCGGCCGGTTTCATGGCTGCGACCTACGGACGTCTGACCGGTAAGCCCGGAGTCTGCCTGGCCACCCTTGGCCCGGGAGCGACCAACTTTGTAACCAGTGTCTCCCATGCCCTCCTGGGCGGCATGCCCTGCCTGTTTATAACCGGTCAGAAACCCATAAAAAAATCCAAGCAGGGCCGTTTCCAGATCATTGATGTTGTCCGGATGATGGAACCCATAACCAAAATGACCCGACAAATCGTCGGCGCCGACTCCATCCCCGCCCTTGTTCGTGAGGCGTTCCGAGTGGCCGTACACGAGAAGTCCGGCCCCGTGCACCTGGAGCTGCCTGAGGATGTCGCCGCCGAAGAGACGACGGCATCCATCTTTCCCGTTACCCTGGTCCGTACACCCCATGCCCCGGAGGCAACCATTGCCGAGATTGCCCCCATTATCGGGGCGGCCGAAAACCCGCTGCTGCTGATTGCCGCGGCAGCCAACCGCAGACAGACCTGTCGTGCCATCGAGTCTTTTATTGAACGAACGGGGATCTATTTTTTCAGCACCCAGATGGGCAAGGGAGTGGTCAACGAATACCATCACCGCTGCCTTGGTACCGCCGCCCTGTCCGACAATGACTACCTGCACTGTGCCATCGACCGTGCCGACGTCATCATCAATGTTGGCCATGATGTGGTTGAAAAACCGCCCTTCTTCATGACCAGAAACGGGGTAAAGGTTTTCCACATCAACTACTTCAGTGCGGCCATCGATGATGTCTACTTTCCCCAGCATGAGCTCATCGGCGACATCAGCCACTCCATGCAACGGCTGGGGGAACGGATCCGGCCCGACAGCCTGGCCGGGACCGGTATTTTCTTAACCCTGAAAGAGGAGATTGAAAAAAACGTCTTCCAGCGACATCCGCCCGACTCCTTTCCCTATACCCCGCAGCAGCTGGTCTCCGTGGTCCAGGAAAACATGCCGGAAGATTCAATACTGTCGCTCGATAACGGTATGTATAAAATCTGGTTTGCCCGCAATTATAAAGCCACGGACCCCTCCTCGGTCCTGCTCGACAATGCCCTGGCAACCATGGGGGCCGGGCTTCCCATTGCCATCGCCGCAAAGATGCTTTCTCCCGGGAAAAAAGTCCTTGCCGTCTGTGGTGACGGCGGGTTTATGATGAACTCCCAGGAGGTGGAAACCGCGATCCGGCTCAAGCTTGACCTCATTATTCTGCTGCTGCGGGACGATGCGCTCGGCATGATACGCTGGAAACAGGCGGGCATGGACCTCCCGGACTTCGGCCTGGAATTCGGCAATCCGGATTTTGTCCGTTATGCCGAGAGCTACGGCGCACACGGGTACCGCATCACACAGCACGGTGAGCTTGGTCCTGTCCTGCGCTCCTGTCTCGACAAAGCCGGTGTCCATCTCATCGACCTCCCCATTGACTACTCAGAGAATGCCTCTGTCCTGACCGACGAACTCAAGCGGAAGACCTGTCTCTTTTAGCCGGCATATTTCACAAAGGTCGTCGCAAAAGACCTGAATTTTCACTTTTTTCGGCCCGAAATTGAGCCGACAACCGCCCAAAAACAAAAAGAATCCCTACCGATATAGGTAAATATACCTATAGCAGGTTCCGTATTATTACCAATTGACACCGGCAATTCACTTTTTATATAGTACCGCATTTACGGTTATCTAAAAATTTTCATTGTCATTCAAACTCAGGCTGGTGTACCTGTTACAGGCACCTGAATATGCTTATGTTGCTTATGGCTGTACAGGAAAATAATATGCTCGAGGTCAACCCCGGCAGCAGTTCCCCCCATACCGATCGCCGACAATCGCAAAGATACAGGCTCCAGGATGGCTCACTGGTCATGAACTCCACCATCCTCGGGCCCATCCTCGACCTCAGCCTGCACGGCATGTCCTTTGAATATTATGCCGATGATCTTCAAGAAAACTGTCCTGCGGATATCGGTATCTTTATAAGTCATTCCAAACAGCTTATTACAGGGTTACAGACCAGAGTCATCCGCGACAGCATTATCGAAAACAACAGCAGCTTTCTGCCGGTTATCCGAAAGGCCAGGGCTGTAGAATTTATCGGCCTCTCCGGAGAACAACGTCGACAGATTCTTCAAATCATTTCGACTCAGGCTGTCGACTTGCCCTGAAATTCCTGTACCTCTTCCCATCCGCCAGGTATACTGGTTGTACAGATTACCTGTAGCTGCTACCCGCCCCGATCAACAGGGGCATAAATCCCTCTCTTGCGACAGCTGCCTGGTGACGCTCAACACTTCTTCGGTTTCCCATGAAAGAAAACACCTGTGGTCACCAGCCGGACGCCCCCCTTCAACCCTGCACAATTGTTATATTCGGCGGTTCCGGGGACCTGACTCGACGCAAACTCATCCCGGCCCTGTTCGCCTTATTTAAACAGAACCGGCTCCCTGAACCTTTTTCCATTGTCGGCTGCGGCCGGACCGACCTCGATGATATCTCCTACCGCAGTCAGCTTGGTGACCATTACCGGTTCACGGGAACAGTACTTTCGGCCTGGAACAGATTTGCCGAACAACTGCACTATCGAAAAATCACCTATGATCAGGAGAGTTTTTCGCAGCTTGCCGACGACCTGAAGACTCTTGACCGCAACAACAGGACCATGGGGAACCGTCTCTTTGACCTGGCGGTTCCACCCCGACTGTATCCGATCATTGCAGACCTCTTGGGCAAAGTCGGACTGGCCGGTGAACATGAAAACCACAATGGCTGGAGTCGTATTGTTGTCGAAAAACCCTTTGGCCACGACCTTGACAGCGCCCTCAAACTTGACCGGGTACTGCATACCTACTTTCAAGAAGAACAGATTTATCGAATCGACCACTACCTGGCCAAGGAAACCGTCCAGAACCTGTTGATTTTCCGATTTGCCAATACCATTTTTGAACCGGTCTGGAACCGGCACTACATTGACTATGTCGGTATTACAGCAGCGGAGCAACTGGGAGTGGAAAACCGGGCCGGCTATTACGACAGCGCCGGGGTATTGCGCGACATGTTTCAGAACCACATGATGCAGCTGCTGGTCCTGACGGCAATGGAACCCCCATCCCAACTGATCCCCAATGCGGTTCACGATGAAAAGGTCAAAGTTATCCGATCACTCAGGGACTTTGACATGCGCCAGGGCAGCCGTCTCTGCCTGGGTCAGTACGGACCGGGGGCAATCGACGGCCGGAAGGTTCCCGGATATCTCCAGGAACAGGGCATTGCCCGGGACTCGAAAACTCCATCCTTTGCCATGATGGAGCTGTTTATTGATAACTGGCGCTGGCAGGACGTTCCATTTTTCCTGGTTTCCGGAAAACGTTTGCCGCGCAAGGAAACCCGGATAGTCATCCAGTTCAAGGAAGTACCGCACCGGCTGTTCCAGGGCATGTTCGGTGACAGCATCAATGCCAACCGCCTCATCATAGAAACCTTCCCCGAAGAGGCCATCAGACTGAATTTTCAAACGAAAAACCCCGGACCAGCCACCTGCCTGCGCTCCATGACCATGAATTTCACCTTTCAGGAACATTTCCGGAACATGCCCCTGGATGCCTACGCCCGGGTGCTGCTTGACTGTATGAACGGTGATCATATGTTGTTCTGGCGCCAGGATGGAATCGAGGCATCGTGGAAATTCCTTACCCCTGTCCTGAGAGAATGCGAACAACAATGCGGCTGCGACCAGCAGCTGCACATTTATCCATCAGGCACCTGGGGCCCTGATATCATTCAAGATACCCTGCAAAAAATCCTCAATAACTGACCGAGCACCCTCAACGCCCGCACACCACCCCTTCCACTTTTCCGCTTTGCCGGATATTTTTTCCTGAAAAACAGACACCTTTGTCGCCGACTCGAGAACCCAACAACCGGCTGTCGAAAATAACAGACTGAAATCATTTCCATTTTAATAAAAAATATCAACCAGGCACACTTCATGCTTTTCTCTCAACAAAGCCCTGCACAACCAGTAGTTTTTTTTAGACAATCAAGGAGAGAACATGAAAACCCGGGACAAATTGATACTGCTTGCAAGTTCAATTATCTTTGCCGCCTGTGCTCAGCAGGCACTGGCCACACCGGTGGGCGAATTCACCGGCAACAACGGCTGGACCATGTTTGCCGACGACGACGGATACCGCACATACGACGGCTATGTTAATCCAGGCTGGGGCGGACAGGACTTTGATGCCGAGTACCTGTTCTATAAAAAAAGCGGCGACACCCTTTCCATAGGTCTG
>DRKH01000274.1 GCA_011051825.1 Desulfobulbus sp. | reverse complement strand
ATCTACCTCTCTGCACGGTCAGGCCTGATTCACATAGGAATCACTATAGTTCACAGGCCTGACTGCACAGATATGGAGCACTCCTAAACAGTTACAGGTGGTGGTTGGGCTAGTTCTCTGCCCCTACCTGAATAGTTACAAAAAAAATTCACTTCTGAATCCGGAACCGTTCACGTATTTTGGCAAGGGGGACAAGGTCGGCCTTACGTTCGGAAGGGGTGAGGAAGGAGAGCAGTTTGGTTTTGAGTACGGTCGGGTTTAATTCGGAATCAATGGCAATAATTCCCTCCATGATGATCTTTTGCAAGAGGAGTTCCTGGTTGGTCCGCTCCCGAAGGTTGGCGGCAAAGGGCACGAAAAAAAAGTTGGAGAAGATCAGGCCGTACAGAGTGGAGGTCAGGGCAACCGGGATCGTGGCAAGAATAATGGAGGTATCACCGATGCCGCCGAGCATGGCAATCAGGCCGACGACCGAGCCGATAATCCCGAAGGCCGGGAAAAAATCCCCGATGGTCCGCAGGACCCGTTCACTGTCTTCACGGCGCAGCTTGAAAAAATACATTTCCGTGTTGAGGATGTCCCGGATCTGTGCAGGTTCATAGTTGTCGACCAGGCATCCGAGACCGCGGCGGAGAAAGAGGATCGAGGTCTCCTGTTCCTCATCCTGCAAGGAGAGAACGCCTTTGATTTGTGACTTGATGGCCAGATTAATAAGGATGTCTACAATTTCGGCTTCCGACTTAATCCTGTGCGAATAGGAGGCCCTGACCACTTTAAAGGTAATGCGCAGCCGCTCCATGCGAAAGCTGAGCAGGGCTGCGGTCAGGCTGCCGCCGATGACGATCATGAATCCGGCTATGTTGAAATACATGCTGATATTGCCTTTTATCATGAATCCGGCGGCAAAGATAAGGATGCAGATAACTAGGCCAAGGATGTTCTGTCGTTTCATCGGATATTGTTCTCGGTTGCTGGTTGGGCGGGCGCAGGTTCCTTTGAGAGAATAATCTCCACCCTGCGATTGGCCCTGCGATTGGCTGCTGTTGTATTGGGTTTGACCGGTCGGTAGTAACTGTAGCCGCTGACAACAAATTGTCGGGCTGGAATATGACCTTCTTCAATAAGAAACTGTGCAACCTGGCCGGCCCGCGCTGTGGAGAGTTCCCAGTTGCTGGCAAATCTTTCAGAATGCATGGGTATGGAATCCGTGTGACCGATAACATTGATCATATACGGAGTCTTTTTGATAATCGGCAGCAGTTTACGTAATGATTCCTTTGCGTTTTCGGTTAACTGCGCCTGGCCGGATTCAAAGAGCAGGTCACCGGTCAGGATGATCCGCATGGTTTTATCCGGGATCAGGTCAACCGAGGCAAATTTCTCCAGCTTTTCACTTGCCAGTGTTACTTTGGACAGATCATACATCCGCGTGATCACGCTGTCTGCCGAAGCGGGTCGGTCCGGTATCTCCTGCTTCACTGCCGGTGGTTTTGGGGCGGCTTGCATGTGCTCCGGTGCCGTTGAGTCGGCCTGATACTCCCCGAACGCTGTTTTCCGGGCTTCTGCGGACTCCTGCGGTAACGGTTCGGGTTCTTCGATGTCTTGTCTGTCGGCACCTTTAAACAGCGCATCAACATCAACCTCTTCCACGGTAACTGGTTCAATCTTTTTTAAATGGTCGGTTTGTTTGTCGGAGATTGCAGGGCTGATGGGGTAAAAGGGCAGCGGCGTGTCCGGAGTTCGGGGAATAGTCATTGAGGTTCCGGCCACCACCTCCGGCGTTTCCCTGCTGAGGAATTCCCTGTGGGCAAGTTGATAGACAAACAGAGTGAGAAAGAGGATGAACATGGTCATCATCAGGTCCGCCCAGGCGATAGACCAATGGGATGTCTTTGGAGTACGGGAGCGAAAGAAGGTGTCATCGACGACAAAAACCGGATGGTTGTGTGTTGATTGGTGTTTTTTGTCGGCCCCGGTGAACAGTTCCGAGTCTCTTTGTATTCCGATCCGGATGGGTTGGGTCTCTTGTGGGTTGTCAGGCTCCATAAGAGTTAGTATCGGTTAACTACGGAGAAAAATAAAGAAAAAAATCAGGTTATTCCACTGAAAAGTTTCATCTGCCTGATATTTTTCAGTGACAGCCAGAGGTCTTTTTCACTGTGCGGCTCAAGGGTGATCAGCACGGAGTATTCCTCCTGTCTGAGATGATTGAAAAGTGATTGAAAATCAAAGAGGCCTGCACCGACGGCAATATGCTTATCTCCGGAACCGTCATTATCATGGAGATGGAGTTGGCCGAGCCAGGGCCTGAGTTGAGCCAGCCATGGCTGCCAGCTCGTTCCGGCAAAGGCCAGCAAGTGACCGGTGTCAAGACAGAAACCGATGTTTTTTGAGTCCAATGCGCTCAGAAGCCTGCTGTGAATGGAGGGATCGGTTTCGTAGGTGTTTTCAAACATAACCATGGTTCCTGCAGCCTCGGCCGTTTTGATAAGTGGGGTCCAGGTTGCAACCGATGTCTCCAACCACCGCTCAACCTGTGAACCGTGTTTGTTCTGTTCAAACCCGAGGTGACAGACAATGGATTTTGGTTTGAAGATATTAATCAGGGCAAAGGCACGGGCCAGTTTTTCCCGGCTCAGGGCAACAATCCGCTTATCAACCCCTCCCGGAGCGAGATCGTGGAATGGCGCATGCAGCGTACAGGGCAGCCGTCGATCCAGCAAGGCTGCGGCAATCCCTGCAAAGGCTTCGGGTTCCTGCTCCCAAAGGCCGTTGCCTTCCAGGCCGATCTCGGGCTGGAGCCGATGTTTAAGGAAAATATCGAGCAGATCCTTTTGGAGTCGTTCAAGGGGGGCGTTGATAAAACATTGTTCTGTCAACGTCGAATAGTCATGTGAGCTGAGCGTCGCCATAAGAGAAAAAAATAGTAAGTTCGAGGGAATGAAGCTTCGGTTCAGCTCTGGCTGTGGAAGATGTAGTCGAGTTACCAGGGGACCCTATCGTCGTCGATAGTAAGTGATCAGGGGCACCATATCTGTGCAGTCAGGCCTGACCGTGCAGAGAGGTAAATAAGCGCAGACTTCGAGCGCAGACTCCGTGGGGTATTCCTGAACAGTTACGATGAAAATACATAGTTACTAATCCTGTGACCAGTTACCGTCGATAGGCATATCTGTTGCCCTTGTTTCTCCGGTTGAGAAAATAGACGAAGTATCCGTTGACCTTGCCGATATGGTTGAGGGTTTCCTTGTACTGGGCCGGTTTACTGTTTTTAATTGAATATTCACCGGCATTCCAGGCCGATACAACCAGATCAAGCTTACCGTTGTGTTGGTAGTTGTATTTGGCAATGAGATAACAGGCCAGCAGGATGTTCACTGCCGGATTATAGAGATCCTCGGGTCTGAGGTTCCGGAGTTTTTTTGTGCTCACATAGCGAAAACGTATGTTTTTTTTCAGAAGATCCCGGGCTGCCTGTTGTCCGGTTGCGTAGACAATCTGGGTTAACCCTTTGGCATTTTTATTGGATTTCGCCCTGGGGTTGGCATTTGATTCAGCCAGGATCAAGGCGCGGATGAATTCGGGGTTGACCTTGTGTCTGGGTTGAAAAAAAGAAAAAGAACAGAAATACTTGATCAGGTAGTCGTACCGTTTGAGCCGCCGGCGTTGTTCCTTTGATACCTGAATTTCCCGGTACTTGGTTACATACTGCTTTAGGGCGGCCGCTGCCGGATCGGGATATAGACAGGTTGAAATACAGGAAAACAGGAGGGCAAGGATAATTGTCTGAACCTGTATTCTTTTCATTGTGCCTGTCCTTTCCATAGAGGATCTTCAGGGGCCAGGGCAAAGAAAAGCTGCATCGTTTCCTGGAGAGTTTGATAGTCATTGCTGCCTGCTGTTTCGCGGATGGAATGCATGGCAAGGCTCGGGATTCCGACATCAACGGTTTTCACTCCGATCTCTGCTGCGGTCAGCGGGCCAATGGTTGAGCCACAGGCCATGTCGTTACGCATGACAAAGTCCTGCGCTTCCACCCCGGTACGTCGGCAGAGGGCACGAAAAAAACCACCGCTTACGGCATCGGTAGCATATCGCTGGTTGGCATTCCATTTTATAACCGGACCATTGTTCAAAGTCGGCAGGTGTTCCGGGTCATGCCGGTCGGAAAAATTCGGATGGACACCATGGGCATTATCGGTGGAGATAAGCAACGAACGGCAGAGCATCCGCCGTAGTCGATCGGGTTGGGGCAAGAGGCACTTGAGCAGGTGCTTGAGAAAGGGGCCCTGGGCACCGCCTGCTGAAACACTGCCCACCTCTTCATGATTATTGAGAACAACGAGTGAGCTCTGTAGTCCGGGATTGTCTGCCAGTGCGTGAATAAGGGTAAAACAGGAGAGCAGGTTGTCCAGCCGGGCACCGGTGATAAAGTCGCCATGGAGACCGATACGGGCCGGTTTCTGCACGTCATGAAAAAAGAGATCATGGCCGAGAATTT
>DRKH01000273.1 GCA_011051825.1 Desulfobulbus sp. | reverse complement strand
GAGAGGAGCTCGGGATATTCCCGCATATAATATTGGAGGATAACACTGATCAGACGGGAAAATGTTGAGGCATTTTTATCGGCCTCCTGGCTCATCTTGTCGATCAGGTAGGTGCGGGCCTCGGGCTGCAGGACCTTGAGCAGGTGGACAAAGGTTGCGGAGAACAGCAGGATGGAGTCCTCATTTGTAAAGGCGGAGGCGGCAACCAGCTTGAGGATCTGTTTCTGGCTGTTTTCGTCGTCCGGGAAAAAGGTGGTGAGCTTGCCTTTCTGGGCCAGGCTGACGATGAAACTGGAAACCAGCATGTTGTCCGGATCAATGGCCCGGATAAAGGCCAGCAGGTCACCATTATGGTTGGTGACAATACGTTTTTTCAGAATCGGCACCAGGATATCGCGGAAGGAAGAGTCATACAGCTCGCTGCCCTGGGAGAGCAGGGCATAAATATTGGCCGAACTCAGATCCCTGGCGGTCTGCCGCCGGTCGGCCGCCGTTGCCTTGCGCAGAGTGCTGATCATTGCCGATTTGTTGTTTGTTGTCCAGGCCGGGTAAAATTTCTTACCGTACACGAATCTGGTCTGGTTGGAGAGTTTTTTGAATCGGGCATAGAGTTGTTTTTTCGTCTGCCGCCGGAGTTGTGCCTGTGCGATTTCAAAACCGAAGCGGTCGGTGATGGCATGGAGGTTGTTGATCTTCCAGATCAGTTCCTCGCCGCCGCTGTAAAAGGCCTGGAGCAGGGCTTTTTTATGCTCGTCATCCTGTCGGTAATACTGGGCTTCCTGGACCAGGGGCGGAAGGGCAAAGTAGCGGATAATCCACAGCCAGCCGTCAACTCTGGTCATGCCGGGCTGCTTGAACAGATTATAGGCATTCCAGGCATCTTCCTGGCGCAGCTGCCTGAGTAGGGGCAGGGTATCGAGCATGGTTTCCGTGTTCATGTCCGAGATCCCGGCATAACTACCTGCAGCCCGGGCCTGATGATCAATCAGGCGGGCCAGGGTAATCATGCCGTCCAGGGCCTTGGCTGCATCCATATCATGAATGGACATGAATCCCTGGACGGCCCGGTTGTTGGCATCCTTCAGACCGTTGAGCAGGGGAATGGTTTTCAGAGAATATCTGGGTGAAATGCCGGGCAGGAGGAGATAGCTGCGAAAAGCCCGGCCGGCTTCATAGCTCAAACCGGCAATCTCGGGCAGGGCTTGAAGGGCAAGCGGAATGTCCACTCCGTCCAGATCGCTCCACTCCTCGAAGGCAAGAACCTGTTCAAAGGAAAGTGGTGTCTCCAGGAGTACGGCCCAGGACTCCCGGCTTGCTGCAAAGTCGATTCCCGGCAGCAGGCAGATCTTGCGAAAGGCCCGCTGGGCATTATAGTTCAGACCACGGATGATTTCCCGGCCGAAATCGAGCTGATCTTCGTTCAGGCAGACATTGGTCTTAAATACTTTGAAGGTATTTTCGGCGCTGACGCTTGTGAGCTCGTGCTGCCCGGCTCCGGCTGCAGTGACTCCTGCCGTCAGCAGGAGCATGAAAACCAGGAGCGTCACGATATGTTTGCGGGTTTGGTCAACCCGGTTTATGGTACGGTTTGTATGTGAGGTAATCATATTTTTTATTCTATGGAGGCTTCTTTTTGCCTGAGCTGCAGTTTGGGCTGAGAGATGTTACGGCTATCGTTCATCGTTCGGGTCATCTGCTGTCGGTTTCGGCATTAGTTCTGGCCATGCTGCTCTGGGGTAGTTCCTTTGTTGCCATGAAGTATGCCTTTGCTGAAATGGAACCCATGATCGTTATTTTCGGCAGAATGGTTGTCGGCTCGGTCTGTTTTCTGCCCTTCCTCCGGTCGTTTTCGCGACTGAAACTGACCAGGGCACACATTCTGCCGCTTGTCGGTATGGGGTTGTTTGAGCCCTGCCTTTACTTTCTCTTTGAGGCCAAAGCCCTTGAATTGACCAGTGCATCGCAGGCCTCCATGATAACCACCATGCTCCCCCTGCTGGTTGCGATGGCCGCCGGATTACTCCTGGGCGAGCTTATCAGCCGAAAGGTAGTCGTCGGTCTGGTGCTTGCCGCTGTCGGAGCGATCTGGCTCAGCCTTGGCGGTACGTCTTCGATCCATGCACCACATCCGGTACTGGGAAATTTTCTTGAGTTTCTGGCCATGATCAGTGCCACAGGATACATTATTTTACTGAAAAAATTAAGTAGCAGTCTGCCACCGTTTTTTTTAACTGCAGTGCAGTCGGTTATCGGAGCGGTTTTTTTTCTGCTGGTCCTGCTGGTTCTCAGGGTGCAGGTTCCCGCCACGCTCTCGATTTCCGGCCTGCTTGCTATTTTGTATCTCGGTACTTTTGTCAGTGTCGGTGCTTATGGCCTCTATAATTTCGGAGTCAGTCGGGTACCTGCCAACCAGGCGGCTGCCTTTATCAACCTGATTCCGGTCTGTACCATTGTTCTCGGGTTTATTCTTCTGGGTGAGCGATTGACGGGCTGGCAGATGGCCGCCTGTCTGCTTGTCTTTACCGGCGTGATTATAAGTCAGGATTCACGGCCTATAAACAAAAAAGAGCGGATATAACCGTGGCTCGTACTCTGATTCTCTGTGGAATATTTTTTCTGGCGGCCGGTCTGCTGTGGCCCTGGCTGAAGCATATACCCCTTGGTCGTCTGCCCGGCGATATCGTGATTGAGAAAGAACATTTTCGTTTCTTTTTTCCGGTGACCAGCTCCATCCTGGTGAGCCTGATCCTCTCCCTGCTCCTGTATCTGTTTAAAAAATAATGGGAAACAGAGTCAAAGAGGCAAGGGAACAGGCCGTATGTTCCGGATACTGCCGCAGGTGCGGCCGGGTTCATGGTCTTGACGGGTTTCGTGCCCGCGGTCATGCTCTGGAGCTTATGGACAGGCTGGATCGGTTCGGGCGGATCGATTTTTCAACCGTATCTCTGCAGGCCGGGAAGGATTGTTCAATACACCAATTGTTTGGATCGGCCCGGGGCAAGATGTTCGGCGTCCTCCTCTGTCGGGATACGTTTGAAAAAGAGGTGGTACTCCAGGCCTTTTCCGGGCAGTTTAACGGGCATTGGCGGGTTGATGGCTGGGTTGAGCCGCTGTTTGATGTGGAACAGTTTCACCGGCTCAATGGGCCGCGGGAAAAAGAGGTCAAGGACCTGGGCCGGAAAATGGAAATCGTGCCGGTCGGCAGCAGAGAGCATCTGGAGCTGCGTCGCAGGCGCAAAAAAAAATCCCGCAGGCTGATGGAGGATATTTTTTCACTGTACCGGGTTCCCAACTTCCGGGGAGAGGAATGTTCTCTTGCTGAGGTTTTTGCCGGCGCCGGGGGCATGCCCACCGGAACAGGTGACTGTTGCGCTCCGAAACTGCTGGCCCATGCCGCCCGAAACAACCTGATGCCCCTGAGTCTGGCCGAGTTTTATTACGGCCGGGACAACGCATCCGCAAGCTGTATCCATAAAGCGTTTTACCCTCCCTGTTCGACGCGCTGTCAACCGATTATTGGGTATATGCTCTGTGGGGCCGGGAGGTCCTGATGGTAACGACAACGGTTACGGTTCTTCATGTTGATCCGGCATTTGTGGTGGTTGATAAACCGGCCGGCCTGTTGTCCGTTCCCGGCCGCGGCCCGGACAAACAGGATTGTGTGGTCAGCCGGGTGCGAGATCTTTTTTTCGACTGTCCCGAACAGCCCTCGGTTCACCGTCTGGATATGGACACCTCCGGGCTCATGGTGCTGGCCCGGACGACTGAGGCCCACCGGGTGCTTTCCCGCCAGTTTGCCGAACGCAGAGTGCAGAAAAAATATCTGGCCGTGCTTGCCGGTGTTGTCGGGGAAGAGCAGGGAAGCATCGAACTTTCCTTTCGCCTTGATCCGGACAATCGGCCCTGTCAGGTCTATGACCCTGTCCGGGGCAAGTCGGGGCGTACCCGCTGGCGTAGATTGTCAGTGGAAGATGGACAAACCCGGGTGGAATTTGTCCCGTTGACCGGCCGCACCCATCAACTCAGGCTTCATGCCGCCCATTCCCTGGGCCTGGGCTGTCCCATTGTCGGTGACCGCCTGTATGGAACCCGGAAACCCGGTGAACGGATGCTGCTCCATGCCGCATTCCTGCAATTTTTGCATCCGCAGACAGAAGATGTGGTCCAATTCTCTTCCAACGTGCCGTTTTAGATTATATCGGTATTCAGATGTTTTTCTGCATGGCTTTGACCTGCCTTGCCAGATTCCCTGCCTGCTGTTGTGCCCCGGCCAGTACAACATCATCGGGTTTCCCCTGCCATTCCACCGATTCGAGAAACTCCCATCTCAACTTGTCGGTCAGCAATTCCATTTCCCGCTGTGCACCCCCTGACCAGCCGAAAGAGCCAAAACGGAGAATTTTTTTGTTCCACACTTTTTTTCGTCCGAACATATCCAGCACCCAGGCCATAGGCGGAAACATTTTGTATTCATAGGTTGGCATTCCCAGAATAATCCCACTGGATTTCCAGGCGGAAGCAAGGATAAACCCCACATGATCATGGGGGACACGATGGATGTGGACCGGAACCCCCTCTTCACGAACCCCCTTGACCATGCTGTTTACGACCCGCTGCGTGTTGCCGTACATACTTGACCAGATAACGGTTATTTCAGGTTCTGCCGGTCCATTCATGTAACCGGCAAACCGGCTGTATGTTTCAATTATTTCTTTTGGATTTTCCCGCCAGACAATGCCATGCGAAGGGGCGACCATCTTGATGTCCAGATTTTTGACCTTCTCAATCCCTTTGGTGACAAACATGGAGAACGATCCGACAATATTTGCATAGTAGCGCAAGGCCTCCTTCATGAAAAAATCATGTTGCTCAGAAGAAAGTTGATCGTCGAAGATGGTGTCGGTGATGGCCCCGTAGGAGCCAAAAGCATCACAGGTAAAAAGAATGCCGGATGACTCTTCATAAGTGAACATGGTTTCCGGCCAGTGCAGGTTGGGTGCCTCATAAAAAACCAGTACCTTTCCATTGCCCAGTTCGAGTCTGTCCCCGGTTTTTACAACCTGGACATTCTGTTCTATGCCACAGAACGTTTTAAGTACAGGCGCTCCTTTTTCCGTAATAAAAATTTTTAGATCGGGATTTTTTTTATAAAAAGCAGGCAACCAGCTGGTGTGGTCCGGCTCCATGTGATTGATAACCAGATAGTCGATATCCTCCGGTTGCAGAGGAATGGAGGCAAGTTCCTGCTCAAACTGTATCGGTTTGTCCCGAACATCTTCCGTAAGATCTATCAGAGCGGTCTTCTCGCCTCTGACCACATAGGAGTTGATGGAAATGCCGTCCGGCATGGGCCACATTCCTTCGAAAAGAAGGTCACCTTCCAGATTTACTCCCAACCTGTAGATTCCTTCCGACATCATCGTTGCTTTCATAACAG
>DRKH01000272.1 GCA_011051825.1 Desulfobulbus sp. | reverse complement strand
GAGCACCCCATCTCTGCACGGTCAGGCCTGATTCACATAGGAATCACTATAGTTCACAGGCCTGACTGCACAGATATGGAGCACTCCTAAACAGTTACAGGTGGTGGTTGGGCTAGTTCTCTGCCCCTACCTGAATAGTTACATTTGTAGAAAGAACTGATGGGGACGCAATGAATGATCTGATTTTAATCGGTATAGCTCTGGCTGCGGGGATCGGTTCCTTTGTGCTGATCCTGAAAAAGTTTGGCAGTGACTGTATGCCCTGACTGCTCATGTATAGCTCCATAGGTGTGGGGCTGGTTGTGTACGTGCTGCTTAAATCGTTGTTCTGAGAATCCCGATGGCCGATTCCCACAGTTCCCGTGTTCCTCTGTCCCCGGCCGAACTCGTGGGCAGCAGAATTGACGAGAACCGTCTTTTTGAGGCTCGATTTCTCTTTCAAAAATTTTGTGCGGAAATTGATCCGGCTGTCGGCGAGAAACTGCGCAGACAGCTGGAAGGCCGAATAGCCCGGGCGGAAAAGACGTTTGCTCGGGGCGAACTGCTGGAACGGGCAGGAAAGCTTGAGCAGGCCGGCAAGGTGTATGCCGATCTGGCCGTGATGGTGCTTGATTACCCCTCCCTGGCCGAGGCCCGGCAGCGGGTAGAGATTGCCATCAGGCTCGGACCGCTTGAACCGGTCAATCCCCCGGAACCGGAAATACCTGTTGCCGGACCTTCCCCTTCCGTCATCTCGTCGGAAGGCTCGACGGACACGCCTGTTTCCGGAACGTCTTTTTTTCAACGCAGGAAGGTTGTCCTGCTCCTTGTTTTTTCACTCTTTGTGGTTCTTCTGGGGGCTGTTTCTTTCCGGTTCTTCTTTCGCGCCCAAAGTGGCCCCCCTGTCGTTTTTCAGCCTGTTGTTCAGGCGCAGCCGGAAGATGTGCCCCGGGCGAAGGAACCGGAACGTCGTTTATCCGTAGGCCGGCCGTTGCCGGAACCCGCTGCTGCCTTACCTGATGTGGCGGAACCTGCCCGGAAAAATAGCGCTGAGACCGTGGCTGAAGAGATCGAAACTGCAGAAAAGGAGGCCGTGGTGTCGGCGGCTCCGGTTGTGGAAGAACGGCCGGGAGCCAGGGAAGCATCGCCTGCTCCTCAAGAGGAACCCGGGTCCGGGCAGATTCCAGAGGCAAAGGTGTCGATGCCGGTGGCACCGAAAGAAGAGGCGGAGCGAGCGGTCGGTTCTCCTGTTCGTAAAGTTTTACCGGAAGCGGCACCGCTATCTGGAACGAACGGGCAGGTCGTGGCAGGCAGGACCGTTCAGGAGCAGAAAAACAGTTCTTCCGACGCCCATGGTGTTCCTGAAATTCCGAAAACTATGGAAACCATAAGCCGCAAGGGGGGCTCCGCTGTTCCGGTCGAACATGAGGAACGTGCAGTGGTAGAGGACGGGGACCTGCCCGGTTCGACTGTTGAGCCGTCCCGAAAATCTGAAAAGAGAGCTGCGCTGTTGAATGATGACGGCACTTATACTGTCCAATCCGGTGATTCTCTGGGCAGTATTGCCCTGAAGTTGTATGGTGCAAGCTGGAAATGGGACACGTTATACCAGCTCAATCGTGACCGGTTGTCCTCCCCCGCAGCTCTCAGGGTTGGTCAGAGACTGCTGGTAAATGAAAAAAATATCCCGGAAAGCGGAGAAGGCAAGCCGGTCGGGGAATAACTGATAAGAATATGAAAAAACAACCATTGAGAAAGACAAGCCGACGGTTCAAACATCTGCTCCGTTCACGGGAAAAATTCTCCAGACTTTTATCCGGTAACCGGAGTGAAGTTGAACCCATTGCCGTTGATTCCGCCCCTGCCGCCAAAAAAGAGGAACAAAACGCGGTGGTGAAGGTGGCGAAAATGGAGAAGGTCACCCGGAGTCCTGAACCTCAAGCAGCCGCCGCTGATTCACAACCGCAGCCGGAGGAAAAGTACCGCCGCCCCCGAAGGCCGCAAAAGAAGCCCAAATGGAATCTCTCCTCCTTCCAGATTGACGAGGTCCCCGGTAAGTCCAGGTTCCATGATTTTGATCTGCCCCTGTCTCTGATGCGGGCCATTTCCGATCTTGGTTTTGAATACTGTACTCCCATCCAGGCCAAGGCGCTGCCCGATGCCCTGGCCGGCAAGGATCTGGTGGCCAAGGCCAGTACCGGCACCGGCAAGAGCGCGGTTTTTCTTATCGCCCTGTTCGCCCGCCTGCTGCGGGCGCAGAATTCTGCTGCCAAACCGGGTTCGCCCCGGGCCCTGATTATTGCCCCGACCAGGGAGCTGGTCATGCAGATTGCCAAGGACGGTAATCAGCTGGCAAAATATACCCCGCTCCGCATTGCCGCAGTCTACGGCGGAACCGATTACCAGAAACAGATGCAGAGGCTTGAACAGGGTAAAGTTGACGTGGTGGTGGCGACCCCGGGTCGTCTGCTCGATTATGTCGGCAAAAGGGTGGTTCGTCTGCATCAGGTCCAGACCATGATCATTGATGAGGCCGACCGGATGCTTGATATGGGCTTTATTCCCGATGTCAGGAGAATTATCCAGCGCACCCCTGAAAAGGAAAAACGCCAGACCCTGCTGTTTTCAGCAACCATAACCCCTGAAGTCAAACATCTTGCCGCCCAGTGGTGTGTCAAGCCGGTGTCCCTGGAGACCGAAACAGAGCAGATGGCGGTGGAAACGGTGGAGCAGATCGTCTACATGACCACCACAGCCGAGAAATACAATGTGCTCTACAATACCATCACCACAGGAGAGCATGAGCGGATTATTGTCTTCACCAACATGAAGAGCGAGGCCCGGCGGCTCTATGACCGCTTACGCAGAAACGACATCAACTGCACTCTGCTGACCGGAGACGTGCCCCAGCAGAAACGGATGGCCCGTCTGGAACGTTTCCGGGAAGGTGTGGTCGATGTGCTGATCGCAACCGATGTGGCCGGGCGCGGGATTCATATTGACGGCATCAGCCACGTGTTCAACTACACGCTGCCCTATGAGCCGGAGGATTACGTTCATCGTATCGGCCGGACCGGTCGGGCCGGACACTCCGGGATCTCCATCAGCTTTGCCGACGAGGAGGGCGCCTTTTATCTGCCCGAGATCGAGGAGTATATCGGCCAGTCGCTTCCCTGTCTGCAGCCTGATGAAGCACTGCTGGTCGCTCCGCCCAAGGGGCGGCCGCCACAGAAAAGCTCGGGTCAGCGGCATCGGCCGCATAAAAAAAGACGAAGACGGTAGCGGGGTGGACGGATTCCGGGCCGCTGCTCGTACGAACCACATATGAAAAGAATATTCCGACACTGGAAGAGTCTCTATCTGGTCTGCTGCCTTGTGTATGCGGGCTGGGTGGTTTATATAGGCCAGGCCGAATTCGCCAAGGTCAACCGTCAATATCGGGTTCTTGTCGCCCGGCTTGAACCCGACCGGGTCAAGGCCGCTGCCCTGGAGGAACTTGGTGCCGAGTGCCGCAGGGAATTACGGCAACGGAACATCCCGGAAGAGGGCGCCTGTTCCAGCTGGTCGCCCGAAGTGGTGGAGACAAAAAGAAACACGATTGCCGAGCGTCTTGAATGGGACCGGGAGAGGGGCCTTCTCAAGGTGGTTTTGTTTTATTCGAGTTTTGTGATTCTTTTCCTGCTGTTTCCGCCCCTGTTCATCTATTTGTTTATTCTCGCAGTTGTCACGCTCTGTAAAAATATCAAGATCGTCAGGTGACGATACTGTTTGTTCTGTTCCAGGGCAGACGTACGGGCATAATTCAAGTAAGTGTTCAGGGGCACCGCACGGAGTCTCGTCCCTCGCTTACCTCTTCGCACGGTCGCGACTGCCCGCATAGAGGGGCTATCGGAGTCTCCGCTACGCTCCGCTTACCTGCGGCCAGTCGCGCCTGCACGAATCTACGGCACCCCTGATCACTTACAGGTTTAAGGTAGATGAGAACACATAGTTACAAATCCTGTGACCAGTTACTAATTCAAATGTTGCCTCCTGAGTCCCTTTTGTACCCTTGGAATGCTTGTAACTATTCAGGTAAGGGCAGAGAACTAGCCCTACCACCACCTGTAACTGTTCAGGAGTGCTCCATATCTGTGCAGTCAGGCCTGTGAACTATAGTGATTCCTATGTGAATCAGGCCTGACCGTGCAGAGAGGTAGATAAGCGCAGACTTCGAGCGCAG
>DRKH01000271.1 GCA_011051825.1 Desulfobulbus sp. | reverse complement strand
CAGATCTCTACCCCGATCATGGCCGGGCCTCGGTGATCGTTCAGGAGAAGATGGAGAAAGAGGTTGCGCTGTAAAGAACGAAATTTCGGCGGTCCAGGACCTTTTGCCGGGAACACTGCGTAGTGTTATTTGTACAATAGGTGCCGAGCGCTGATGTTATTTAAAGAGTAACCCCCCCCCCTTTTTTTTTGGGTAGCTTTTTATACCCACTACATCCCCATAATATCATTCTTGTGAATTTCCGGTTAATAGACAATACTGATTCTTGTCAGGTGGGGATGGCTACTCTCCTTCCACCCCTGTCCCGGCCGGTGACCATCCATCAGTTTCAGGGTATGACTATCTGTTCCATTGCCAGTCTGACATAGTCTGAATGCTTGTCGCCCAAGGGTAATCCATTAACAGATTCATTTTGTTTCTGTTTTGCCCCGAGTAACAACATACAATAAAAAACGCTGGTGTGAAATCACAATATTGATGGTGGGAAGATTGTAATCCGTTGAATTTTCATGTTATGCAATAGTCGTATTTCACTTTCTATTATACCATCATGATTGATAACGTTTTTTTGAAGTTGAAATCAGGCGGCTTTCTGATTTTTGCATATGTATTATCGTGAGTTCCCATTCCTCAATGCTGGATCCGGAAATTTTTAAACGAAGTTTTTTTGCAATCACCGACCTGTGGTATATTATTGACAGCGAATATCGATTGCAACTCTCCAACCAGCACCCCGGTTTCCCCCATCGGTCGGATATCGACAAGAGCAGTACAACCTGCTTTTCCTTCTTTTACAATCGTACTCAACCCTGCCCGGAGTGTCGCGTTTTCAGGGTGTTCTCCGATCCTGGAAATACCGGCGCAACCTGGAATTTTTCTCAGGGAGACAGGGTCTACAGGATTTCTTCCTTCCCTGTTCCGGATGAACGGGAGCAGGTGGAATTTATCTTCTGTCAGGTTCATGATATAACCAACGAACATCAGGTATTACTGGAGCGTAGCAAGGCCATGGCTCAGCTGTTGAAAAGCGAGGCTAACTTGAAAGAAGCGGAACGGATGACCATGATTGGTCACTGGGAGCTTGATCTTGCGACTAACAGCCTGTCGTGGTCTGATGGTGTTTTTTTTATCTTTGGCCTGCAACCGGGAGAGGTTGAACCAAGTTATGATTTTTTTCTGCAGTGTATTCATCCGGAAGACCGTGAGTTGGTGGACAGGAGTTACCGTGATTCTGTAAGCGGAGAAGCTCCCTATGAGCTTATTTACCGGTTATTGCTATCTGACGGAACTGTTAAATTCGTCCATGAAAAGAGACAGACCGAATGGGACTCGGCCGCCAGGCCCCGAAGAACCCTTGGGACTGTTCAGGTGGTTACGGAAAGTTATGTTGCCCGCAAGAAACTCAGGCAACAGCAACAGGCCCTGCAGAAACAGGCCGAGAGTATCCAGGAGACCAATGCCGCCTTGCGTGCCCTACTGAAGCTGCGCGAGGAAGACAAAGTCCGGCTGGAAAATCATTTTACCACTAGCCTGACAGACACGGTTATCCCCTGTCTGGACAAACTCAAGGCCGGCAGGCTGGACCCGAGCCAGAAGTTTCTTCTCAATATGGCCAGGCAGAACCTGGAACAACTTTTTATGAGTTATAACGCTGGGATCAACAGTCGATACCTGCAGTTAACCCCCATGGAGATGAAGATTGTTGAACTGATCAAACAGGCAAAATCCACCAAGGAGATTGCGGAGATCCTTTGCCTTTCTCCCCAGACCATCGCCACCCACCGGCGGAATATCCGTAAAAAGCTCGGACTGACCAATAAAGCTGTAAACTTGCGTATTTTTTTGCTTTCATTGTAGAAGCTCAGGAAGAGTTCTGGGGATCTGTTGTCGCTTCCAACAACCATCAAGAGACAACAGTTTGACCAAACAGTCTCGGTATACTGCACCATGAAAAACAAACTGCATATTCTTCTTATTGATGATAATCCCGATGACAGGCTGCTGGTAATCCGAGCCCTGGAAAAGGAATTTCCCCTGCTGGACGTGGAACAGGTTATTGATGAGAAGACGTTCGCTAATGCCCTGAAAAAGGCGAGTTTTCAGTTTGTAATAACCGATTTTCAACTGGGTTGGACGGATGGATTGCGGATTCTGCACAGGGTCAGGGGGTTGCGCCCCCATTGTCCGATAATCATGTTTACCGGAACCGGCAGTCAGGAAGTGGCGGTAGAGGCCATGAAAAACGGCCTGGATGACTATGTGATCAAGTCGCCGCATCATTTTGCCAGACTGTCGGCGGCGGTACGCTCCGCTCTGATTCGGAAAGAGCATGATAACAGGCTTCGGCAGGCAAATGACTCTATCAAAGTGCTGTCTTCGGCTATTGAACAGAGTCCGGTTATGGTGGTGATCACTGATCCCCGGGCCAGGATCGAATATGTCAATCCGCGCTTTACCGAAATTACCGGCTATCGTATGGAGGAAGTCCTTGGGGAAAAAACAAGCCTGCTCAAATCCGGTCAGACTTCGTCTCAGGAATATGAACGATTATGGCGTCGGATACTCCGTGGGAAAACCTGGCGGGGCGAATTTTGTAATCGCCGAAAAAATGGTGAGCTGTACTGGGAGAAGGCCTCCATCTCGGTCATAACCGATGATCGCGGAAATGTGCAGCACTATCTGGCCCTCAAGGAAGATATTACCATGCGAAAACTGGAGGAGGAGAGTCGTCGTGAGGCCCATGAGCTGCTGCAGAGAACCATTGACGGAGTTCCCGAGCCCATATTGGTTATTAACCTGGATTACCGGATTAAACTGATGAACCATTACGCGCGGAAGGAGTATATCCCGGATAGCGATTCCCCGATATCTTCCCTGTACTGTTACCAGGTCTCCCATAACCGGACCAGGCCCTGTGACACCAGCAGGCATCCCTGTCCGTTACAGGAGGTGCGAAAAACCATGCAGCCGGTTCGGACCCTGCATAAACATCGTCGCAAGGATGGGGAGCGCCGTGATATTGAAATCATTGCTTCCCCCCTTCTGGATGAGCATAACCGGTTGCGCGGCATTATCGAATCGTCTCGCGATGTCACCGAACGGACCAAGATGGAAGGGGAACTGCTCAATGCCAGGAAGCTGGATGCTCTGGGAGTGTTGGCTGGTGGTATTGCCCATGATTTCAACAATTTACTTGCTGTGATTCTTGGCAATATCTCTATGGGCCTGCAGGCGGACCATGATCAGGAAAAGACGGACTGTTTCCTGGCGGCGGAAAAGGCCGCCATGCGGTCAAGGGACCTCACCCGACAGTTGTTGACCTTTGCCAGGGGGGGAGCCCCGGTGAAGAAAAGCGCCATGATCCAGTCCATTATTGAGGACTCTGCAGCTTTTGCCCTCAGTGGTTCGTCCTCGACGGCTTGTTTTTTTCTCCCTGTTGACCTGTGGCCGGTGGAAGTGGATGCTGGCCAGATCTCTCAGGTTATCAATAATCTGGTGCTCAACGGCGCCCAGGCCTTGCCGCATGGCGGAATTATCACCATCAGGGCTGGAAACTGTCACGTGGACCGGACCACCGCGCTTCCCCTTGAACCGGGCCGTTACGTCAGGATTGACGTGGAGGACAAGGGGACCGGTATCCCTCAGCAGTATCTGGGACGGATTTTTGATCCTTATTTTACCACCAAGAAAAGAGGTACCGGTTTAGGCCTGGCCTCCTGTTTTTCCATTACCAGAAAACACGGTGGCCATATTTCGGTCTGCTCCACTCCGGACCAGGGGACGATTTTTACTCTGTACCTTCCGGCTTCAGGCAGACGGCCCGAAAGGATGGAAAAGCAGGAAAACAAAAATTTCAGGGGGCAGGGGCGGATCCTGGTTATGGATGACGAAGAGATGATTCGTACCATGGTTTCCTCCATGTTAACGATTCTTGGCTTTACCGTTGAAGCCGTCCCTGATGGGGAACAAGCCATTGCCTTGTACCAGGAGGCGTTAACAACCAACACCCCGTTTCAGGCCGTAGTCATGGATTTAACCATTCCTGGCGGAATGGGAGGGGTGGAAACCATTGCCCGGCTGCAGCAGATTGATCCCGGAGTCAAGGCCCTGGTGTCAAGTGGCTATGCTAATGACCCGGTATTGGCTGATTATCAGGAGTACGGGTTCAGTGGAGTTATCTGTAAACCCTTTGAATTGCAGGATCTGCAGCAATCTCTGCAGGCCCTGCTCCGAAACTCGTGAATCCGGTCCTGCTGTCCGGTTCATGGAAGTGGTGGCTGCTAACCATGGTCCTGGCCGGTGGTATTGTCCTGCTATCGATTATACAGTACTGTCTGAGACATGCTCTTGCCGAGAGCCGGGCCGCTGAGGCGCAACTGCGGGCAAATGCATTCAAGTATCAGATCCTATTTCAAAGCGTTAATGATTCCATCTTCATGTATCGGATCTCATCGACAGGTATTCCCGGTCCCTTTCTGGAGGTCAGTGATCTGGCCTGTGAACAGCTGGGCTACAGTCGAAAAGAACTGCTTTCGCTGCGTCCCATGGATATCACAACTGATAGGCGGCTGGCCACCATGCCGAAGTTTATCAGTGATATTGTCGGAAAAAAACGGTTCATCTTTGACTGGGAACATGTGACCAGAGAGGGCAGAGTTATCCCGGTGGAAATCAGTTACAGCTGTTTCAATATGGATGGCCGGTGCTATGTTATATCCAGTGCCAGAGATATCAGGGTACGTAAGGAGAATGAACGTGAATTAGAACAGTTGCGGGATCATCTGGAACAGGAGGTGGAGAAACGAACCGATCGTCTCTATGAGCTGAACCAGGACCTGGAGTTATTCACAGCCACCGTGTCCCATGACCTGCGGGCACCGTTGAGGAGTATTCATGGCTTTTCCCGTCTGCTGCTGGAAGAGTATAGTCAGCTCCTTGACGACCGGGGCAGCCAGTACCTGGAACGGGTGAAACAGGCGGCCTGGCGAATGGATCAGTTGATTGATCAACTTTTGGTGTACAGCCGACTGAGCAGTAGCGAGATTCGTCTTAAACCCATTCGCCTGCAGACGGGCCTGGAAAATGTGTTGGCCAATCTGGAACAGGAGATAAAGGCCTGCAACGCTGTGATCCATTATGATAAACATTTACCTATGGTGCGTGGTTGTAATATTATTCTTGGCCAGGTCCTGGAAAACCTGCTCACCAACAGCCTGAAATTCATTCATCCCGGCTCGATCCCTGAAATTCAAATCAGCTATGAATGGCGTGGAAATCTGGTCAGACTCTGGATCAAAGACAACGGTATCGGCATTGCCCCGGAGGAAAAGAAGAAGATTTTTTATGTGTTTACACGGCTCCACGGGATTGAGTCCTACCCGGGTACAGGTATGGGCCTAGCCATTGTTCAGCGGAGCATGGAAAAGATGGGAGGTCGGTGCGGGGTTGATTCGACCCAGGGCATGGGAAGTTGTTTCTGGATTGAGCTGGAGGGCGCTGCCGGATGAAACGGAAGATTATCACTGTTGGTGAATGTGTTGTCGGCACCGAGCCCGAGTTGGTCTTAGAGACCTTTCTCGGTTCATGCGCAGGAGTTACCCTCTATGACCGGGTTGCCGCTATTGGCGGCATGGGTCATTTCCTCCTGCCGCATGGGAGTTCGTCCCGGGAACAGGAACGACCCTGCGCCTACGTGGACAAGGGGGTGCCCTGTCTTGTTAAAAGCATGCAGGAGGCAGGGGCCGTGCTCCATAACATGGTGGCGGTGGTCGCCGGTGGAGCACATATCCGTTCGGCCCGGGGAAGTGTTGATTTTCGGATCGGACAACGTAACGTACTGGCCGTTCGCGAGATTATGACTCAATTCGGCATCCCGATAACACAAGAGGACACCGGGGGCCATGTGGGACGTAACATGCGGATGCAGGTTGCCGATGGTACGGTTTCCATCAGGAGTTCGCTTTCAAAACAGGAGGTATCCTCTTCGGATTCCAGCGTTGCACCGACTCCGTTACGCCACCGTGAACTTCGGCAGGCCATAGATGCCGTCAAACCGATTTCCAAACCGGCTCTGGAGGCCATGCGGCTGGCCGGGGATTTAGACAGTTCCTTTGCCCAGATTGAAAGGCAGGTGCTGCAGGATCAGGTACTCACTGCCACGGTGTTACGGTTGATTAACTCGGCCTGGTACAGCTTGCCCAACAGAATCAGTCGAATTTCACAGGCCCTGGCCTTGCTCGGTCTGGCCCGGTTTCGACGTCTGATACTGCAGAGCTGCATGCATAGCTTCCTGTCCCGCAAGCTTTCTGCCTATTCCATTGAAGAAGGAGTCCTGTTCTCCCATGCGATCTGTTGTGGTCGGCTGGCTGAATATATCAGTCAACGGAGTAAACAGGGGGATCCCGAGGAGGCCTATGTTGCCGGTTTGCTGCATGATATCGGAAAAGTGGTGCTGGAACAATGTGCCCGGAATCGTTTTCAGGAAATAATGACTCTGGTGCAGCTTGGACGGATTTCGTTTAATGAGGCTGAACAGAAAATTCTGCATACTGACCACGGTATTGTCGGTGGGTTGCTGGCTGCAGAATGGGGCCTGAACCCTGAACTGACCCAGGTCATTGCCCATCACCATCATCCACCACCCAAATCGGTGGTTTCTCCTCTGGTGCCAGTGGTCCATTTTGCGGATTATCTCTGTAATATCTTGGGAGCCGGCATGTCGGCAACAACCATGGCCAATCCACTTTATGGACAGGCTTTGGCCGACCTGGGTCTTGATTCCGTAACTGTTGAAGAGATTCTTGATGAGTTGCCTCCGATCAGTTCCTGTTAAAACATGCATGGATTCATTGACACCACTGCAAAACATCCTCATTCTGGTGAGTAATTGGAGTGGCTGTGATTTCAGCCGCTATAATCCCAATTCAATGACCCGGCGTATTCAGCGACGAATGATTGAGACCCGTTCCGGGAATATGGAGGAGTACTTGCAGCAGTTGATGGAAGAGCCCCAGGAGCGCAGGGCTCTGGTTTCGACCCTGGTGATAAAGGTCACGGATTTTTTTCGTGACCAACCGGTTTTTGATCTGCTTGCACAGCAGATACTCCCGGATCTTTTTGCCCTGAAACGGCAGCGGCGGCTCCATTCTCTGCGCTGCTGGAGCAGCGCCTGTGCCGGCGGAGAGGAACTTTACTCCCTGGCCATGCTGGTGGCGGAAGAGTTGAGAAAGCAACCCATGGAAGATGAGCCCTGGGGCATAACTTTGCTGGGTACGGATGTCGATCGTAAATCCATCAGCCTGGCCCGCCGGGGACGGTTCAGTCTCCAGATGATGGCTGGGGTGCCTGAATCGTTTCAGCGGCGGTATTTTCTGCAACCGGCTTCCCTGGTGCTTGACAGTATGCAGGTAGCTCCAGCCTTGCGCTCTCTCTGCTCCTTTGCCGTTTTTGACCTGAGCTCTGCCCCGACCCTGGCTCCTCCGGGTTCAATTTTTGCTGAATATGATCTGATTTTATGCAGAAATATGTTAATATATTGCCAATTATCCCTAAAAATAGAAATTCTGCAGCGGCTGCATCATTGTCTCCGGCCCGGTGGTTGTCTTGTTCTGGGAAAGGCTGAAAGTCTGCCGGCGGAACTCAACAATGGCTACGTGTCAGTGGATCGTAGTCTTAAGGTATACCGGAAAAAGGGCTGAATTCTGATGATTTCCTCTGGGGCGTGCGCCGCAAAGGTCTTGGCGCTTTTTTCGCGTCGACTTGAGCCTGACAAAGAAAATCGGTCAGGTCACATCTTGATCTAAACAACAAAAACATGTCCATGACTCAAGAAAAGAACGTGGGTTCGTCATTTTCTATTTATAATTCTCAGGGTACCCTGCGCAGGAATGTATTACAGCAGTCTTATGCTCACGGCCCCAACCCCACCCGGATAGTCGACCGTAACTTCCGTATCCTGGATCAGAATCCGGCCATGAACCGGTTAACGGAGTACCTGTTCTCCGAAAAAGATAATAAACGTTGTTATGAGGTTATCCGTGCCCTGGAACTCTGTGGTACGGAGCAATGCCCTTTGCAACAGATTATGGCCGGAGCCGACAGCGTGGAGATTCACTGTCGACGGGAAACCTGGCAGGGACGAACTTTCTCCGGACGGGTTCTGGCAGTACCTCTGCGAGATGAGCAGGGAGTGGTGATCGGCATGATAGAGATCACCGTCGATGAAAATGATGTGATGGCCCTTTCCCGTGAGCTTCGAAGGAAAAATGATGTATTGCGCAAAAGTAAACGCCTGCTGGCCGCCCATGCCGAAGTTGCCCGAGCACTGAACCGTGAATCCAGCCTTGAGCTACTGGCGTCCCGAAGTCTGGAGCTGCTCTGTCAGCATACACCGGCGGTGCTCGGGGTGGTCTACCTGGTGGATGAAAAGGAGGAGATGTTTTTGCCGCTGGCCTCTCATGCCCTGGATCGAAAACCGAAAGAAGTGAATTTAAAGCAAGGACTTCCAGGACAACTGATTATTGATGGCCGGGACCGCTATATTGATTATGTACCGCCGGGCTACTTTCACTATTCTTCCGGCAGCGGCGAGGCGAAACCGGAATTCCTCGCCTGTCTGGCAGTGCATGCCGGAGCAAAGCTTCTGGCGGTACTGGAACTGGGTGCCTTTGAATCTCTGGAACCTCTGAAATCATTTCTGGCCAATGTATCCCATGAACTGGGACTGGCCCTGGAAAAGGCGCTGGCCCTGAAGCAAAGTGAAGCATTTGCCGCCCAGCTTGAACAGAAGCGGCAAGTGCTTGAGGCACAGAATGATGAATTACAGGCCCAGAGCGAAGAACTTATCGCCCAGAGTGAAGAAATCCAGAGTCAGGCCGAGGAAATTGAAGCCCAGCGAGATGATCTGGAATTGAAAACTGCTGAAGCCGAGGAGGCCAACCGGATGAAGTCCGTTTTTTTGGCCAACATGTCCCATGAGCTGCGGACTCCTCTTAATGCCCTGCTTGGCCTGACGGTTTTACTGAGAGAGCGAAAGGCTGGTCCCTTGACCGCTTCTCAGGAAAAGTACCTGGAGGTTATTCACCGCAATGGCTCTATTTTGTTGCAACAACTTGATGATATACTTG
>DRKH01000270.1 GCA_011051825.1 Desulfobulbus sp. | reverse complement strand
TTCATCCAGATGATAGGTACTGTGCTCCGGAAAGGCATTTTCAAACCCGGTGGGCCAGATCCATTTGACCACATCCTTTTTGTTTGGAAAATTTGGTACGTTATGCTCAGCATGACAGGCATGCATAATTTTTTCCAGTAGCTCAGGATGCTTTCTGAACTGGCGCAGATCAACTACAATTCCCAGACGCTTCCCTGCTTTTACGGTCTCTTCACCATGTTCAGCGGCAGCTGTCTTCTCACCGTCTTCATGCCCGGCCGGATCCACCTCAAGGGCGGCCCGAGCCTGCATTGGACTTGATCCCGACACCAGCCGGTCAACCACCGTCGTTCCCCCTAGACCAGCCAATGTGGTGACACCGGCGATCTTGAGGAAATCTCTTCTTTTCTTATCCATCAGTATATATCCTCCTTCGCAGCTCACTCAACAGGAGCGTAATGGCAATCCCAACAGTACGGTTTTACAGACGCATAGGTGTGACATTTCTCACAAAACTTCTTTCTGCTGGTGTGACACTGCATACAGGTGTTCATCAGACTTTTCTGATACATCTTGTCGCCGATCTTCACATCAAATGATCTGTCTCCGGTGCGCAGAACCTTGTCCCGCCACTCGTTTAACAACTGCATATGAATCGAACGCATTTCCGCTACCGGCAGAACACATTCTTTCATCTTTTTCGGCAGCTCCGGCTGCGGCACTGCCCCGGCATCACCGTGGTTGTACCAGATCGGAAATGTGATAAACAGGACGAAGATAATCAGTCCCGGAATTATTTTACCACTGTCGTACATTTCTTTTCCTCCACTCCTGCCAGGGGATTAAAATACCATGGTTCGAAGACCTTCGTCGAGGTTCTCCGCTCTCTTTTCACCATCTATAATCAAGGCGTTACCAACCAGTTCACTGAGCCCGCAAACCTGAACATCAGGGTTCCAGTAATTCATTAATGTCGTCAAGGTGGCGCGATCAATTGCACACACACAGGCCAGCATATTTACCGCATGTTTATCGGCTACGTAACGGACCGCGTTGGCCCGGGGCAGACCTGCACGCATCCGCAGCTCCATAATCTCATCCGTATTGAGAGCGGTACCGGATCCACAGCAGAACGTTTTTTCGCGGATGGTATTTTCCGGCATCTCTACCCAGTTATCTACCACATGATCAAGGATATAACGTGGTTCTTCGAGCAGTCCCATGGCCCGGGCGGTATTACATGAATCGTGCCAGGTCGCCTTGACGTGGCTGTTCCTGCTCTTATCGAATTTGATCTTGCCCTGCTTGATGAGGTCGGCCGTGAACTCCGAGATATGCACCATCTTGGTTGAAGCAGCATTATCAAACACCGTACCGGTGATCGGTGACTTCGGAACCTCAAGAAAATCCGCCGGTCCGTTCATGGTATCCATATACTGATGAACAACACGCCACATATGGCCGCATTCGCCGCCAAGGATCCACTTGACCCCGAGCCGTTTGGCCTCGGCATACATTTTTGCATTCAGCTTCTTCATCATCTGGTTTGAGGTGAAGAGACCGAAGTTACCACCTTCGGAGGCGTAGGTTGACCAGGTATAGTCAAGACCGATAGCCTCGAAGAGAAGCAGGTAGCCCATACAGGTAAACAGGCCCGGCTCGGCAAAGACATCGGCCGACGGGGTTATAAACAGGATCTCAGCACCCTTGCGATTGAAACTGGGTTCAATATGAATTCCGGTCAGATTCTCTATGTCCTCACAGAGAAAGTCAACGTTGCCCTTAAATGCCTGGGGAGTCAATCCCATGTGGTTACCGGTTCTATTCGAGTTGGCAACCGGTTCCATCGCCCAGTTAATACCACAGCCGACCGAATGCAGAAGCTCACGCAGCATCATGGTAATTTCGGCGGTATCAATGCCGTAGGGACAGAATACCGAACATCGCCGACACTCGGTACACTGATAGGCATACATGAACCACTCTTTGATGACGGCAGTGGTCATTTCGCGACCGCCGGCCATCTTGCCGAGCAGTTTACCGGCCAGGGTGAATTCCTGACGATAGACCGACCTGAGCAACTCCGCCCTGAGCACCGGCATGTTTTTCGGATCGCCGGTACCGAGGAAAAAATGACACTTATCAGCGCAGGCTCCGCAACGGACACAACAGTCCATGAAAATCTTCAAGGAACGAAACTTGTCCAGTCGATCCGCCAGACCATTGATAATGATCTCTTTCCAGTTTTCAGGGAGTTTCCAGTCCTCATCTTCCGGATTCCACACCCTGGCGTTGGGAAAACTGACCCCCTGCTGACTGTCTAAATACTCAAGCTTTTCGGGCTTGGTCGTGTAGGCATAATTACCCGGCTTAAACACTACCGGTACATCCATCCAATCTTTTGTCGGATTGGAGCCGGTCATCAGCGAGGGCCCTTCAGCCACACTCCGTGCTAACTTATCTACCTTTACAACTGCCATTGCTCTATCCTTATCCTCTTGATGGTTTGCAAGCGTTAGTCATCAGCCTCTTCCGGGAGTGGTTTTTCAACCGGTATTCCCTGCTCGACCATATCTTTACGGAATTCATCCTCATAACCGGCATAGGAGTGCGGCTTAATATCGGGATTCCACGGATTGATATGACGACGCATACGACTGTCGTTAGCCAGATTTCTTGTCGGGCTGAGAAAGACTCCGCCCATGTGCATCAGCTTGGAAAACGGGAAGTAGGCAAGCAGAACACTGACGAGAAAAAGATGGACATAAAAGATAGTCCCGATATCAGCGGTGATGGCCGGCTGGAAGGTAACAAGGCCGACGGCAAGTCGCTTGATAGCTATAATATCAATGTTGGTGCGCAGAAAGAAGCGCATCAATATTCCGGTGCTGGCAATGGCAAAGATAAGAAAGAGGGGGAAATAATCATTGGCCAGTGAGATATAGCGAACCTGCCGATTGACCAGCCGACGACCAAAGAGGAGCAACAGCCCGAGCAGAATGGTGGCATCGGTCACGTACATGGTCGGAGCTCCAATCTGGAGGATTCCATCCATGAACTCCAGGCCACCGATTGCACCCGGCACCGGATTGAGAAACAGCCGCATGTGACGCAGAACGATCACCAGGAAGCTGTAGTGGAAAAGGAGACCGAATAACCACAGCCAGCGGCTGGATTCATAGGTCAACTTGGGTCCGTCATGAACGGTTGCCTTGGTGTTCCGCCAGAGGGAACGGAAGAGGACAATCTCAAGAAACATCCTGGCGACGACCTGAGAGGTGTTCACCGGTGCCTCAAGCTTGTCCTGCTTAATCCAGGGCAACGAGTACTGCTGGCCGCAGGTCGTTGGAATATTAAATGGTACCGGTGACTTTGCCCATCCGATAACACGGTAGCAAAAACCTCCGAGAAACAGGGCCATAGCCACATAAGGAACAGCAATACCGAAAAAGTATTGCATCCCAGGGATACTTGCCCCAATCCACGCAATCAACACCATGGCAACGACTGCCGCCAACGGGAAGGTGTACTTCATTGATCACTCCCTCGCTTCAAGTTAAACGATAACATATTGAGAATGCGGTAAAATAGACCAGAGGTATTCTTCAACCCCGGGTATATTTCATTGCACTGCCTGCCGCCAGACCACCTATACGAATTACTGGAGTTTAGGTATACTCTCCTGCCCCTGCCGATTCAGCGTCGACGCACATCCTGAATCGGTCAGGATATACCTGCCGCTTTTTAACTCACTCACCCGGTTTTTATACAACTGTTCCCGGCATACCGTATAAATATCAAAAGCTGCAAGTGCAGCTCGGTCAACATCACAGTCGAAAGAATCAAGCTCAGTCAGCAGGGGGCGCAACTCTTTATCAGCCGAAAAAACCTGCTTGACCACCCACTTGAGCTCTAATATTGGCGCAACCGCCTGCGCCGGAGTAAATTCCTGAACCGCACGAATCCGGAGAACCTTATCCAGGGGTTCCATCATCTCTTTCTGATCCGCTTTACCAAGCAGCAGATCATAGAGTTTACTCAATCCTTCACGGATATTCGCACCGACCGGATTGGCAAATCTATCGGTAGATCTTTTAAAGAATCCTGACGAGGTATAGCTGTCGAGAGTTCTGTCAACCCAGGTCGACAGAATCTCTTTCCTCTTCTTTTTTAACGCCTCAATCAGTTGCATTACAGTCCGAAATTATCGATTTATCTTTAAAAGAAAATGAATGATGATTCATGCATTACGCCTGTCTATCATGATTGGAATTTGATTTCAAGTGAAAAATATCATTTTACTTCACCAGCTGTTGTTCCCGAACCAGCGACATCGTCCATCAGAAAAAGGGCCAATCCGACAAAAGGATCTTCGGCCAGCTCCTCATCCAGGCTCTTCTTTTCCTTTGCATCCTCAGAGCCCGGGGCGGCATCCAGATTAATAAGTCCGGCCGCAGCCGCATCCTCCCTTGCCCGTTCCGCCTCGGCCCTTTCCTTCTCCATACCGGTCAGGAAGTCGGCAACCCGTGTCTGCTCACTGCGCTCCTTTGCCTTTGCCGCCTCTTCCTTGATTGTTTGAAACTTTTTATTGAGTTTTATCCATTTCCGGCTCTGCTGACGGACGGTGGCGAGATCGAATCGATCGCCCTGCCAGCTGTTGTGAGCAACATTCTCAACGGTATCCCAGGGCAGGGAATTCTCCATGTTCTTTTCTCCGGTCTTCAGATAGTCAAACATGCTCGGCACGACAATATCCGGCTCAACGCCTTTATACTGTGTTGATCCGCCGTTGATTCGGTAAAACTTCTGAATGGTGACCTTGAGGGCCCCCAGGTCTTCATATTTTTTCAGGTGCAACAGGGGCAGATTGCGATTCAAATCAACAAGTGCCTGTACGGTTCCCTTGCCGTGGGTGTGTTTCCCGCCGATGATCAGCGCCCGGCCGTAATCCTGTAAAGCAGCGGCAAGGATCTCGGAGGCCGAGGCGGAGAACTGGTTAACCAGGACAATAAGCGGGCCGTCATAGACCACCTGAGCGTCTTCATCGTCCAGGACTCGAATCATCCCCTGGGAATTCTTCACCTGCACCACCGGGCCGCCGGGCAAAAACAGGCCTGAAATATCAACGGCATCGGTGAGGGCTCCGCCCCCGTTGTTGCGCAGATCAAGAATCAGGCCGCCTATGCCCTCTTTTTTCAGGCGCACCAGTTCGTGCCTGGTGTCATCGGTCACATTCCTGCTCTTTCCATTCTCCCGGCTTGCGCTGAAATCACGATAAAAACTCGGGATCCGGATATATCCAATTTTGACGCCCCGGTCATCTTTCAAGACCGTGGATTTAACATAGGTCTCCTCAATCTGGACCACATCCCTGACAATGGGAATAACCTGCCTGCTGCCGTCAGGTTTCTGCACGGTCAGGATTACCTCGGTCCCCTTAGGCCCCCGGATGTAGCTCACCGCCTCCCGGATACGCATCTCGCTGATCTCAACCGGTTCACCGCCTTTTTCCGCCACGGCAAGAATGGTGTCTTCGGCGTGCAGCTGTCCCTGACGCTCGGCAGCACTGCCCGGGATAATCCGCACTACCTTGATATGGCCGTCGTCTTCACGGAGCAAAGCGCCGATTCCCTCTAACGATCCGGACATATGGATATCAAAATCCTCTTTGGAGGTTGGCGGCATGTAGTTGGTATGGGGATCAAAGGCCCGGGCAACGGCATCAAAATATCGATTATAATGATCCTGCCTGCTCTCCCTCAGCAGGCGGTCCAGATAATGTATATTTCGTTTCCGGACCGTTTCCATTGCCGTTTTCCAGGCCTTGGTCTTTGTGATCTTCCCGGCATCGGCCTCGGGGACCGGTTTCTTTTCTTTTTTCTTTTTTTCAACGGCATTCAGGTATTCATCCAGGACCTGTAACTTCAGTACCCGGCGCCACCGGTCCCGTAGTTCGGCCTGGTTTGCAGCCCAGGTAATCTTTTTGGGATCGGATTCCAGATAGTCCTTACGGTTCGGATCAAAACCATCCTTCATGATAGGACCGAGCATGGTCTTCACCTGTCGTATACGCTCATCAAGAATCTGCATGCCCGCATCCGGCAAAACCATTCTGCCCCGTCGCAGTTCATCGTCAATATGTTCTGAAAATGCACCCAGTTCATCGACATCCGACTTGAGCAGAAAACGCTTCCTCGGGTCGAGTTGACGCAGGTAGAGTTCAAATGCTTTTTTTGACAGTTGGTCATCAAAAGGAACATGACTGAAATGCTGGGCCGGCAGTTGATGACTGAGCATGTAGGCAATAAGCCGGTTTCTGGCGGCATCAAACTCCACCGGCTTAATGTTTGACCAGGCCGTGGCACTGGTGAGAAAAATAACAATCAACAGGCTGGATACAGTACGCAATACGCGCATATCAGACTCCAAAGAAAAAAAGGAAAAGGATGGCAAGGAATCAGGCGATCAACGA
>DRKH01000269.1 GCA_011051825.1 Desulfobulbus sp. | reverse complement strand
TACAGATTCTTCTTCAACGACTCTAAACGACATGTTTTTCCCCGATGACAATATTGATGGACTCGTAAAAAAGCCTCTACGCCTGCAGGTACAATAAAAAATTTAAAACTGCTCATGAAAAAGCAATGAACTACATGGCTGGATATTGCTTAATATATACCATTAACCCGAAGCCGACCAAAGCCTTTTCCGATTTTTTCCATTTTTCAATTTTTTCCATTTTTCAGACAATGTTTTTGACCCAGCTTTTAAGCCGATGGACCACGCCGCCACCTTCCCTGGGACCGCTGTGTGAGGCCTGACTTCCGTAGAGAACCAGACCGACCCCGGTTGTACAGCGAGGCGAACGGACGTCTTCCACCCGGCCCCCTATCCCCTGGGGATAGGCCATACGAACCGGCATATCAAAAATCTGCTCCGCCATTTCAACGATATTGGCCAGCAGTGATGTTCCGCCGGTCAGTACTATACCGGCATTAATTCGATTGCGATAGCCGGAGGTACAGATATTCTTATTGACCATCTGCAGGATTTCTTCAATCCGGGCTTCGAGAATTTCAACCATGACCCGCTGGGATACCTTGCGTGGTTTACGATCACCAACGGTGGGAACTTCGATGATCAAATTTTCCTTGATCATCGACGAAAGTGCTCCGCCATAGAGATATTTCAGTTCCTCCGCCTCCTGCAGCGGCGTACGCAGACCAACGGAAAGGTCATTGGTCAGATTGTTCCCTCCCAGGGCCAGCTCCCAGGTATGCTTGATGGTTCCGTTACAGAACACGGCCAGATCCGTGGTTCCGCCGCCGATATCCAACAGCGCCACTCCAAGCTCCATCTCATCCTTGCCAAGAACCGTATAAGAGGAGGCCACCGACTCAAGCACGATTTCAGAGACCCCGAGTCCGGCCCGGTTACAGCTCGTCACCAGATTGTGGAGGGAGGTATTGTCTGCGGTGACGATATGGACATTGGTCACCAGCCGCACCCCGGTCATGCCCAGGGGATTCTGGATCCCGGTATGGTCATCGACCATGTATTCCTGGGGCAGGACATGAATAATCTGCTGGTTGTCGGAAATTTTTACGGTCTGGGCGGCCTGGATAACTTCTTCAATATGCCGCTCCCGGATCTCCTGGTTATTGATAGCAAGGATACCGGGGGAATTAAAACCCTTGATATGATTCCCGGCAATCCCGACATACACGGTTTCAATGTCGCAACCGGCCATGTCGGAGGCCGCATCCACCGCCTCACGGATGGCCTTGACCGTGGCCTCGATATTGACCACCACCCCCTTCTTCATCCCGGAAGAGGCGGAGGTGCCGACGCCGATCACGTCGACCCGGTCATCAAAGACCTCGCCGATGACCACACAGATCTTAGTGGTCCCTATATCAAGACCGGCAACCAGTTCGCCGGGTTCCTGTCGTTCGTCGTTCTCTTGCATTGCCAGTTCAGTTCCTGCCGGGCTGAAGCATTGCCACCAGCACCTTGTTTTCCGTATAATCCATGCGGATTTCTTTTATTCCCTCTATTTCCTTTTTCCGATACAGTCGTTCCAGAATCTTGACCAGCCGATAATACTTTGTCCGTAGCCGATCCTCCCCCATGTAGATGGGGAAAGGCCGATCCACCAGATAGACAATCAATCCCAGGGTCGGATCAACATGGACCTCGGAAACAGCCTGCACCGGCAGAATCGCATTTCCGCGGGCGGCAAGGCGGAGGAACCTGATGGCCTTGGCGGACAGGGTACCGGCCGCAACCTGATCGCCCTCAAGCCCGCTATCGGTCAACTGCCCTGTAATAACGGGAAAATCAATGTCCTGCCCCGTTCTGACCGGAGCAAACACGGTTCCATCCCCATCTATATAGTGCAGCTGCCCTCCGTTGTCCCCGTCAATCGTCACCAGGGCCAGCGGCAGATGTTCCCGGACCTTGATCACGACCCTGGACGGCCAGGCTATTCGGATATCAACCCGATCAACCCAGTTGAGCCGCTGTGCCTTTTCCTGGGCGATCGCAACATCAAACCCAAGCAGATTCGTGCCCTGGGTCAGACCGGTGGCCTCGATAATCTGCCGGTCACTGAGACTGCGATTTCCGACCACCGAGACTTCAGTCAGCCGAAAAATGTCAGAGGCGACAAGTAATCGATATGAAAACCAGCCGCCGGTAACCACCAGCAGGCAAAGGGCAGAGATGAGCAGACCGGTCCGCGACAGCCTGCGGGTCTGCCGTTCCCTTGGTCCTCCGACCAGGCCAGCCTGCGGCTTGGTAACGGTTGCAGGCTTCTTCTTTTTCAGCAGAGGTATCCAGGTGGGTATAAATCGCCCCAGGCCTTTTCGCCCCGAAGGCCTGCGCGAATATTTAGGCGTGTATGCTGCCATGGACCTCCTTTAAAACCTACCTGTTTTTCATCTTAAAAGATATGGACTTCAGGCTCAAGAAAAATGCCGGTCTCCTTCTTTACTTTTTCCTGGACCGTATGCATCAGTTCCAGGATATCTGCAGCTGAGGCCTCCCCTCCATCGTTGATGATAAAATTGGCATGGACCGGAGAAACCCTTGCCCCGCCGACTCTTGCCCCCTTTAATCCGGATGTCTCAATCAGCCTTCCGGCATAATCATTCTCCGGATTTTTAAAAAACGATCCGGCTGAAGGAACGCCCCGGGGCTGATTTTTTTTTCGCTGCAACATGTAGTTCTGCATGTCTCTTGCGATCTGTTCACCATCGGTCGGCTGCAGCCGGAGGGTAACGGACAGGATAATGGCCTGATTGGGGTCATACCCTTCAACCGTGCAGCAGCGATAGCCAAGGCTGAGCATATCCGCTGTTTTTTGCTTTACAACTCCATCTGCGCCGATAATTGAAACCGAATGAAGTAATTCGCCGATGGCATGCCCAAAGGCCCCGGCATTCATCCGGACCGCTCCACCGACACCGCCCGGGATTCCGGCCAGAAATTCCAACCCGCCCAACCCGTGCCGCCGACACCAGCCGAGCAGGTCGGCCAGCAGGCAGCCGCCACCGGCGGCAACGACTTCCGGTTCGGATTCATTTTTCAACCCCACGGTCCTGAAAGCAGCACCAAGCCGAAAAAGAATGCCGTTAAAGCCGCTATCGGTGACCAGGATATTTGAACCCCGCCCTATAACCCGCCAGGGAATCGCCTCCCTGCGGCAATATTCCAGCAGGGCCGCCAACTGATCCTGATTCTGGACATCGGCCAGTGCTGCAGCCGGTCCCCCGGCCTTGAAAGTGGAGTATGCCGCCATGGAGACATCAAAAGATACGGTTTCGCAACATGCGCGTATCTCCTGTTGTTGGCGACTGCTCAGCATGGTTTTTTTCCTCTTCCACCATTCTTTTAAAACAACTCTTTTTCGTAACTATTCAGGTGGATACAGAAAACTGACATCTACCTGGGAGTGTAACTGTTCAGCAGCTGTTCACCGGCCTGGACAATATTTCCGGCCCCCAGGGTCAAG
>DRKH01000268.1 GCA_011051825.1 Desulfobulbus sp. | reverse complement strand
CAACGAGGGATAACATCGCTACAGCTATAATCTCAAATCGCATTTAGCAGCGCTTATGCCTGATTTCAGGTCAATTCATTTTTTAAAAAAAGCGATGGTATCCCTGATTTCATTCAAGCTGAGCTTTAGTGGTAATCAGGAATAACTATAACATTTATATAGCGTTCACCGGGATGTCATGTCCCCGGCATTACATCCAAATCCCGGCAGTGCAATGTCGGCCGGGAGCATCTTTTCCGGTTCCGGAATGGGCTGCAGGATGTGTACCGTCGGCAGCCATCCCTGGTTTCTGAAACAACCGCGTGGATTGTTTGCCTTGTGCAGGTATCTTATCGGCGGCAGGATGGGGAAAATTTAGCGGGAAAGCATAAACGGAAATGAAAAAAGGGTGGAGAGGTCGGGTACGGGGCAGGGGAGGGGTTGTAGAGCCTTACTTCTGAACTTCTGTAATAAAAAACAGGTAAGCGCAGACTCCGAGAAATTAAAGGCTGATAACAAGTTGTTATTATTTCACAAAGGGCTTTAGTTGAAGAAAACGGGACCTGCTCCTTCCTGGCAACCGAACAGCCTTCAGCCTAAATAACCTGCTGGTTTGCCCGCGTTAGATTCTTCCTGAAAGTAACCTGCCGTTAATACAGTTGTTTGTTGTTGTTCCGTACTGGCCGTAGGTCGTGGGTACGCTTCTCTTGCCAAAGAACTCCATGGTGTCCTGAATCCAGTTCAAGGTCGCCTTGAACAGGTAGGCGTTGCGAATATTTTCCTGTTGAATTTCGTGAGCAAGGGTGCGGTCGGCGGGGTGAAGATGCTCGACTTTACCCAATACCTGCAACAACGCTTCTTTCTGCTCCATGTCCTCGGACATGGCGGCAATGTCAAGCTCCTTGGCATGCTCGCGTTCCAGCAGGATTATATCGTGCAACTGCTGGAGAAGGTCATGTACGGCTTCCCTGGTCATGGTTATCCTTCCTCAACCAGAAATTTAAGGAGGCTGGATGCAACTTTGTTCAGATCAGGTTCGTAGGAACCGTTGGCAACCTGTTCTTTCAGCGCCTGAACTCTGGCGGCGCGGTCTGTGTCCTCTACCGCTCCTGCTGGCTGCATTCCATGTGCTCCCTGCAATGCGGAGGAAAAGGATGCACCATCTTTCCCCTCTGCTTTACCGGATTTCTGTGCTTCACCGGGACGAGATGTCTTGTTTACTCCCCCGATCTGACCAAATCCACGTACTCCGAAAAATTCGACTGTCATGACGACCACCTTGTTGTATGAAAATTCAAGCTGCAGCCTGGGCTTCCTTGACCCAGTCGTCCAGCTTTTTCATTACTGCATCATAGGTATCATAGGAGATATCAGGCAGCGTTCCGCCAAAGGCGTCTAGTGCTTCCTGGAATCCTCCGTCTATGCCTTCTTTAATAGCCTCGATCCGCGATGGATCCCCTCCTGCAACGCCGACGGCGAACTGAAAAATTCTGTCCGACGTCTGTTGTACACCAAAGTACCCATCATCGGCAACTAGAGCCTGGGCCTCATCGGGCGTAAGGTCTGTAATGTCGATCTCGTTGTTGTCGTCAATGAGAACCTTAGTTTCTATACCTTGTTCTTTCAGCAGGTTGGCTACCAGGCTCTGCAGCATGCCGTATTTTCCGCCCTCGTCTGTGGCCAGGGTTTTCGCGCTGGAATAGGTGAGGGCTGTTGTGGACTCACCTTGAAGGGTGATCCTGTCCATGGAAGTGGACACCTTGCCGTTTTCGACTTTAGAGGAAATTGTGACAATTTCCGCGCTATACATTTTATGGGTATGGAACGATTTTGCCGATTGCTGGCTATAACCGATGTTTTCTAGCATTTTCCGGCCTCCCTGCTGGATTTACGGGACGTCCTTGCCCCGCATCACCGGAACATATTCTTCCGGTTATCTTGATTATCGACAGGGGAACGGAAAATCTTTACAGGTATTTTATTTTTTTTCCGAGCCGGTTAAATGTTTTTCCATCTGCCGGTACATCTGGTCGGCAAGGCCGATACTCTGGCGGCGGGACATTTCATTGGATATTTCCTGATCAAGCATGTCCTGATAGATTTCATGGGCGGTATCTTTTTCAAAAAAACCGCCATCGGGAATGGTTTTACGCATGGCCTTTAACATGGATTGAAGAAAAATCGCTTCAAACTGCCGGCAGGACCGCTTGAGTGATTTCATATCTCTATCCGACAACGTTTTGGTTGATGCCGGGGACGATTCCTGAAGGGCCGGTGACTGGATTCCTTGGTTGGGATACATGGTCTATCTCAGGGGTTAGGGATTAGGGATTAGAAAAGCATGGTTTCATCTGATGATTATATGATCAGCAGTTCGGCATGGAGAGCACCGGCGGCCTTAATGGCTTGAAAGATAGCGATCAGGTCTCTTGGAGTAGCACCTATGGCATTGAGAGCTCTGGCAATTTCACCGATACTGACGCCCATATGAAGAACAACAAGATTGCCCTCTTCTTCAACAACACTGATATTGGTCTGCGGAGCAGCAACGGTCTGGCCGGCAGCCAAAGGATTGGGTTGGGTGACATCCGTGGTTTCGGAGATGATCAGGTTCAGGTTGCCGTGGGAAATGGCAACGGTTGCGATGCGGACATCCTGGCCCATGACAATGGTTCCGGTTCGTTCATTGACGACGATTCGGGCAGGGGTTGCCGCTTCAATTTCAATGTTTTCCAGATCGGCTACAAACCCAACGACGTTACCGCGGTAGTCAAGCGGCATCAGGACCTTGACTGTCCCGCTGTCGGGAGAATGGGCGGTATTTACGCCGAACTGGTTGTTTATTGCCTCGGTCATCCGGGCCGCAGTGGTAAAATCCGGCACGTTGAGTTCAAAGAGCAGATCGCCGCTGGGGGGAAGCTGCCAGCCAACCGTGCGTTCTACAATTGCCCCGTTTGCCAGTCGGCCTGAAGTCGGAAAATTTTTCTGAACTTTTGCCGATTTTCCGCCAAAAGATATTGCGCCGACCGCAAGTGCCCCCTGGGCAACAGCATACGTTTTCCCGTCCGGACCCTTGAGCGGTGTCATTAACAGCGTACCGCCGGAGAGGCTGGTGGCATCACCCATGGTCGAAACAAGGACATCGATCCTTGAGCCGGGCCTGGCAAAGGGCGGCAGGTCGGCGGTAACCATGACCGCAGCAACGTTGTCGGTTTTCATCCGGTTAAAGACGTCCGGGGTAATGGACATTCCCAGCCGTTGCACCAGATTAATCAGTGCCTGTCGGGTGAAAACGGCTTTTTTGATATCATCTCCGGTCCCGTTGAGGCCCATGACAAGCCCGTAGCCGAGGAGCTGGTTGTCGCGGACGCCTTCAATGGAGGCAAGGTCTTTTATCCGTGCTGCATGCAGGGGTGAAGTGCAGTTCAACAGCACAATAAAAGCCCATATGATGGTGAAGAAAAGATATGATTTTTTCATGGTGAGCATGGTCAGCTAATCTTAGCCCCGTCTGGTAACGTTATTCAGATCTCTGTTCCTAAAACGGCCATACCCGATCAACAATACGTCCGAGCCAACCGGGCCGCTGTTTGTCGGAAATGACGCCTTTGCCGGTATAGGCGATCTGGGCGTTTAGTATTTTGCTTGAATCCACTTCATTTGCGGCGCTGACATCGTAGGGCCGGATAATACCGGTCAGGTAGATGATCTGGTTTTCATTGTTGACCACCACCGATTTCCCGCCGCGTATTTTCATATTGCCGTTGGGGTATACCTTGATTACCTGGGTGGTCAGGGTTGCCAGTAAATCCTCTTTGCGGGTGGTTTTACCTGATCCTTTGAAATTGTTTTGTATGTTTGCTTCAACCAGATTGGCCGGGTCGAGGTTGGGGTTATTTTCCACCAGCTTCTTTTCAAGTCCGAAAAAAGTCGGGATGCCCGCCTTTATCCCGCTGTCTCTGCCGGTTTCCGTGCTTGCTTCCTTGGTGGCGCTGGCCTTCTCAAGGATTATAACCGTAACGATATCTCCCACATGTTGGGCTCTGAGGTCGGCAATCCAGTTACTCTCGTCACCGGTCCAGATCGCACCGGCCGACATCGGACGCGTGTGTTCTATAATCGGAGACTCCAGAGGTTCGGGAACCTGCATGACTTCAGTCTTTGGACTTGCACAACCGCCGGCCAGCAGAAAGATACAGGCGGCCCAGAGAGGGAGCCGGTTTTGCCGTCGGATTCTTGACTGTGATTTGAAGAGGTGTGTCATTTTAAAACTCCACGGAAACGATACCCGGTGCATCCACTTTGCAGTAAATCAGCTTGCTGGAATTGATATTTTTAACCCGAATAAACTGACCACGACGGCCATCCATAATTGCTATACCGTTGGTGGATATCTGTAATAACCCTTTGCTGGCAATAATTTTAACCGGTTCCCCTTTTTTAATGATCGGCGGCAGGCCCACATTATGCTCATTTATTGTTTTACCCGCTCGGATGGTTCGTTTTGCCTGCATGCCGATCACATTGTCGATTGCGGTGAACGGTTTGTCAATTCTGCTGATATCACGTCTGGCGGTATTGAGCTGATCCGCCGTGATAATGGTGCCTTTACGCATATTCACTCCGGCAATGACAACCTCTGCCATGGCCTCAAGTTTTCCGCGGACAGTACAGTTTTTTACGGTTTTGCCATTGACTCGAAAAATTATGGAAAAACTTGAACTGCCGAGGATCCCGGGTTTTGAAGGGGTGACGGTATACTTGAGTTCCCCGGTGGGAAGGATGATTTTTTCCGGTGCCCGAACCGAGGTAAAGCGAAGTTCGACCCCCGGGAGATTCCCCAGATTTTGCTGTAGAAATTCAGCGATTATCTGTTTGATTCCCTCTCTGCTGATCTCAATACCCTGTCGTCTGACCGTGATATTTTTTGCCCCGCTCCAGTGTATTGTGTCCGCATCGGACAGGTGCCGCAGAGAAGCTATAAGTGAAGCGGATTGGATTATCTTGCTTTCACCCGGGGCAGGGGCATAGGTTACCTGGCGTTCCGCCCACTGCCTGGCCTGGGCACCGTCAGGGGTAATGGCGGCGATATCGCCAAGGTGGACAAAGGTATCTGCGACCAGGGCCTGTTCTTTCAACTGGATATTCAGGCCGAATGCCGGTGAAGCAATGAAAAATCCAAGAAAGATCAGCCACCATATCGGTTTTTGATTATGCATCCTGTATACCCCTATTCCTTTTAAAACAGTTGCAGCACGCCGCTTGTGCAATATACGGCTTAGACCATGTTGACCACGGTCTGCATCATCTCATCAGAGGTGGATACCGCCTTGGAATTAATTTCAAAGGCACGCTGGGTGGTGATCATCTTGGCCACTTCATTGACCATGTTAACATTGGAGTTCTCAAGATACCCCTGGAGCAACAGGCCGTACCCGTCCGTACCCGGCGTGCCGATTGTCGGGGTGCCCGATGATTCCGTTTCCCTGTATAAATTGCGGCCAATGGACAGCAGCCCGGAATCGTTAACAAAGGTGGCAATGTCGAGATTGCCGAGTTCTGTTGAGACCGTATCGTCGCCGAGAATTGCACTGACGACTCCCGTCTCACTGATGGTGACGTGGCGGGCATTATCCGGGACTGTTATAGCCGGAATAATCGGGTATCCTTCCGTTGTCACCAGCTGGCCGTTGCCGTCCAGATTAAAGTTTCCTGCTCTGGTGTAGGCATCGTTGCCGTTTGGGAGTTCCACTTGAAAAAAACCATCGCCCTCAATGGCCACGTCCAGCTCATTGGTCGTCTGGATCAGGTCGCCTTCGGAAAAAATTTTGGTCACTGCAGCAGGTGTTACCCCGAGGCCGACGGAAATACCCGAGGGCGACTGGGTACCGTTGTCGGAGGTAGGCGCCCCCGGGACTTCAATATACTGATAGATCAGTTCCTGGAAGGAGGTCTGGCTTTTTTTATATCCGGTGGTGGATACGTTGGCCAGGTTATTGGCGATAACGTCCATGCTCAGGTTTTGGGCGCTCATGCCGGTTGTTGCAGTATATAATGCTCTCACTGTCTCCTCCGTGTAAGGGAATTTTTTTTGATGTTGCTTCCCGGCCGTTATCCGACCGTACCGAGTTCACTTTGCCTTTCACCGAGTCTGGAGTAACTTTTCTGCACTTTCAGGAAGGCTTCAAACTTACGCTGGGTGTCTATCATCATGACCATCTCTTCAACCATGTTTACGT
>DRKH01000267.1 GCA_011051825.1 Desulfobulbus sp. | reverse complement strand
TACCGCAGTGGAGGAGCAGACGGCAAACACCGGTGAGATAGCCGCCAATATGAATCAGGCAACCCAGGGGCTGCAGGAGGTTACTGAAAATGTTGCCCAGAGCTCCGCCGTATCCGGTGAGATAGCCTGTGATATTCTTGAGGTCAAACAGGCCTCCAATGAGATGTCCACCGCAGGAGTCCAGGTCCGGGAAAGCGTGCAGGAACTCTCTCGGCTGGCAGAGCAGCTTCGTCACATGTCTTCAGACTTTAAGATCTGAAGGGCCTATTATGTCATCATAACGTTGGTACGATACTTAAACTCTATCAGGTCTGAAAAAATGACATCTGCAACATGCTGATATGATATGATTTAATTTTTGGCGTCACTGGTTAGGTAAAAGTTTTAATTTCGTAAAACAATATCTGATTACCCACAATCCTCAGCCGAATGCAAGGGATACCATCGCTGAATACCGGAGGGCATTACGAACCCAGTGAATTAATGATAAATTTACAGGGCCCTGCAATCCGGAAGAACAAGCGATGTTATCCCTGAGTTGTGAAAAGCTGAGCTTTGTACGTAATCAGGAAACAATATGCTGCGTCATGAACGGAGCTAAATTTCGACAGACTCCAGGGGTGGATTTTTTGTCGCGTCAACAGCGGTCCGGGGCAATCCCGCTATGTTCACCCCTTGACACGATACCAGCGATTTTTTCAAAATAGAATGTCCTCATAATTATCCCTTATCAAGAAAGAGTATTTTTCTGTTGCGCTTTCCGCTCTTGTCGCTGATAAGTTTAGTCAGCGGCCATCCCCGTCGTATGCCGATTTTTCGTGACGATTTTTTTGATACATACTAAATACGGACTCGAAATGAAAAACTGTTGCTTCGCAACGGTATTTTGAAGTAACAATGCAGAATTGTCGGTACCGTAAACATTATCTCCATTAACGGAGGAACAGCGGTAACTCGTTGTGTTTTTGTGAAACATAAGTATTTTTTGTGTTTTTTGTACCGGTTGGTCAGGGTTGTGGACGCTGGAAGTGCTGTTATTTGCAGAATTTATATATCAGCATGGCTGGACCAGATAAGCGGACGATGCGCAGACTCCGGGTCTGACCGTCCCCGCCACAACGCACCATGAAAATAACCTGAAGCGACACTAATAGATTAAGCAAGGAGTACTACGTGGCTTTTGATGAGAATGACAACAAGCTCTGGCTGTCGGGAAACGAGGCCATAGCCCTGGGTGCCTGGGAGGCCGGAGTCAAGGTGGCCTCTGGTTATCCGGGAACGCCGTCAACCGAAATCATGGGTAATCTGGTCAAGTATGACGGGGTATATGGTGAATGGGCTCCCAATGAAAAAGTTGGACTGGAAGTGGCCATCGGTGCTTCTTTTGCCGGAGTGCGGTCCTTTGCCACCATGAAACATGTTGGTCTGAACGTGGCTGCCGACCCCCTGTTTACTGCAGCCTATACCGGTGGTCGGGGCGGACTGGTGGTCCTGACTGCCGATGATCCCCAGATGCACAGCTCGCAGAACGAGCAGGACAACCGGAACTATGCCTTTGCCGCCAAAATGCCCATGCTTGAGCCGTCTGATCCGGCTGAAGCCAAGGCAATGATGCGGACAGCCTTTGAACTCTCCGAACAGCTTGATACCCCGGTGCTGTTCAGGATCACAACCCGGGTGGCCCATGTCAAAGGGGTCGTCGAAAAGGGTGAGCCGGTTGCCGGAGCAGAGGCAGGCCTTGAAAAGATGCCGGCAAAATTTGTTATGCTGCCCGGCAATGCCCGTATGCGGCGGATCGAAATGGAAAAACGAATGGCCGCCGCCCGTGAACTTGCCGAGACCCTGGCCGAAAATCGGACGGAAGAGGGAGCGGGGCCGCGCGGTTTTATCTGTGCCGGAACCTCCTATAATTATGTCAAAGAGGCCTTTCCCGAGGCCCCGGTTTTGAAACTCGGCATGGTCTGGCCGCTGCCGGAGCAGATGATCCGTGACTTTGCGGCCTCGGTTGACGAGCTGGTTATAGTCGAAGAACTTGATCCCTTTCTGGAAACGCATATCAAGGCCATGGGTATTGACTGTCACGGCAAGGATATGATCCCCAATCAGGGTGAGCTGAACTCCTTTCTGGTTCGTAAGTCCGTGGAGCCGGATTCGGTGGGTGAACTGTTTGCCCCTCTTGATCTTCCCATGCGGCCGCCGAACATGTGTGCCGGCTGTCCCCATCGCGGTATCTTTTACGGTCTGTCAAAAATGAAGGATGTCTTTGTCTCCGGGGACATCGGCTGTTACACCCTGGGCTTTCTGCCGCCGCTCTCCGCCATGGACTCCTGCGTCTGCATGGGGGCCTCGGTGACCATTGCCCACGGTATGACCAAGGCGCTGGGCAAGGAAGGGGAGGGGAAGGTGGTCGCCGTACTCGGTGATTCCACCTTTATGCACTCCGGAATGACCGGGCTGCTCAATGCGGTCTACAACGAATCCTATGCCACGGTGATTATTCTTGATAACCGGATCACCGCCATGACCGGCCATCAGCAGAATCCGGCCTCCGGTAAAAACATCAAGGGCGAGCCGGCCAATGCCATCAATCTGGAAAAACTCTGCGAATCCCTTGGCGTCCCCCGGGTGGTTGTGGTTGATCCCCATGCAATCAATGCAACCCGTAAGGTGCTGAAAGAGGAAATTGCCTCTCCTGAGCCCTCGGTGATTATCAGCCGGGCACCCTGTGCCCTGTTACCGGAAGTAGTGAAGGCAAAGAATCCTCCCTGTTCGACCAATCTGGAAAATTGTACAGGCTGCAGGGTCTGTGTCGGTCTGGGCTGTCCGGCCATCAGCTGGCACCCGTTGACGGCCGAACAGGCGGTGGAACGTGGGTATAAGGAAAAACAGAAGGGGTATGCAATGATTACCGAGGTACAGTGTAACGGCTGCGGCCAGTGCGCCGAGCTGTGCAAGTTTGATGCGATCGGCAAGCGGGGGGAGAACTGATGAAGCAGAGCGGAAACATTCTCTTTTCCGGAGTCGGCGGCCAGGGTATTCTGCTGGCCAGTGAGTTGACGGCCTATGCCCAGTTGCAGGCCGGTTTTGATGTCAAGAAATCCGAGGTCCACGGTATGGCCCAGCGCGGCGGTTCGGTGGAAGCACATCTGCGCTATGGCGAACGAATTTATTCGCCCCTGATCGAACCGGGTACGGCTGATATCCTGGTGGCCTTTGAGATCCTGGAGGCGGTTCGCTATCTCCCCTACTTACATAAAGACAGTGCGGTGGTGGTCAATACCCAGAAAATTTTACCGCCCGCGGTTGCCCAGGGGCAGATGGAGTATCCCGACAATATCCTCGAGGAGTTGACTGCGCGCAGTATCAACGTGGTTGCTGTTGATGCCTTTGCCGTAGCCAAAGAGGTCGGCGAGCTGCGAACCGCCAATGTGGCCATGGTCGGGGCCATGTCCAATTTTCTGTCGGTTGCTCCCCAGGTTTTTCTTGACGTGATTGACAGCAAGGTGAAACCCGCCTTCCGCGAAGTCAACAAACAGGCCTTTGAGGCCGGCCGGAAGCTGGTCTATAACTGATTTATCCGTAAACAGAGGACAGAAGACAGAGGTCAGAAGACAGATTGCTTCCGCCTGCGGCGTTGATAACTACTGAATATTCTAGCTTTTTATATTATGTTTTCATGCCTTGTTGTGCCCTTGGGGCATGTAGGTTTATCCGGCCGGAAGCCGTTGAGCATACAACTCAGAACACGGAACTCAAAACTCAGAACTCAGAACTCAAAACTCAGAACTCAAAACTCAGAACTCAAAATAAAGTCAACAGAGGTAGATGCAATGCGGGTTGATGAGATAGAAACACTGCCCCGGGCCGGGCTGGAGTCCATTCAGCTTAAACGTTTACAGCGTCTGGTGCACCGGGTCTATGAAACAGTTGCTCCTTATAAGGAGAAAATGGATGCAGCCGGGGTAAAGCCTGCGGATATCCAGTCGCTTGCCGACCTGAAAAAACTGCCCTTTACGACCAAGGATGACCTGCGGGACAATTACCCCTTCGGCCTGTTTACAGTGCCCATGGAAGAGGTGGTTCGAGTCCATGCCTCATCCGGAACCACCGGCAAACCGACTGTGGTCGGGTATACCAAGGGTGATATCGAGATGTGGGCCTCGGTTATGGCCCGGGCCCTGTCCATGGCCGGTGTCACCAGGGGTGATATGGTCCATAATGCCTATGGATATGGCCTGTTTACCGGCGGTCTTGGGGCCCATTACGGCATTGAAGCCCTTGGCGCAACCGTTATTCCAGTCTCCGGCGGCAATACTAAACGGCAGATTACCATTATGCGTGACTTCGGGTCCACCGTCCTGATGGCGACTCCTTCCTATGCCCTTAATCTGGCCGATGCCATGGCCGATGTCGGGGTGTCGCCGGAAGATCTGAAACTGCGGGTCGGGATCCACGGTGCTGAACCCTGGAGTGAGAACATGCGGGAGGAAGTTGAGCGCAAACTGGGAATCCGGGCGGTTGATATCTATGGCCTGTCCGAAGTGATCGGGCCCGGGGTGGCCATGGAATGCCTGGAGACCGATCACGGCATGCACGTCCTCGAAGATCACTTCCTGCCCGAAATCGTTGATCCGGATACCTTTGAGCCGCTGCCCTATGGTGAGTCCGGAGAGCTGGTTTTCACCACCCTGACCAAAGAGGCTTTCCCGATCATCCGGTATCGGACCAAGGACATCTCCCGCCTGATTGCCGAGCCCTGTGCCTGCGGGCGAACCCTGGTCAGAATGGAAAAGGTCACCGGTCGGACCGATGATATGCTTATCATCCGCGGGGTCAATGTCTTTCCCTCCCAGGTTGAGCATGTGTTGATGGGCATTGAAGGGGTGGAGCCCCATTATCAGATCGAGGTCAACCGTGAGGGCAACCTGGATACCATGGGGGTTCTGGTCGAGGTCAGTGATCAGGTCTTCTCCGATGAGGTCCGGGTGCTGGAAAATCTGACCAGAAAAATTCAGGTTGAAATCAAGGATCTGCTCGGGGTCACCTGTAAGGTCAAACTGGTTGAACCGCGGACCATCCAGCGTTCAGAAGGTAAGGCCCAGCGGGTGATTGATAACCGCAAACTTTAAACACAAAACTCAGAACACAAAACTCAGAACACAGAACACAGAACTCAGAACTCAGAATTCAGAACCCGGAACTCGTAACCCGGAGGGATGTATCATGCGCGTAGAACAGATTGCTGTTTTTCTGGAAAACAAATCAGGTCGATTGGCGGAAATTACCGGAATTCTGGCGGAGAATAACATCAATATCCGGGCGCTCTCGGTGGCCGATACCGCTGACTTCGGGATTTTGCGTCTTATTGTCGACAGGGTTGATGCTGCTAAAAAGGTCCTTAAAGAGGGCGGCTTCACTGTCGGTAAGACCAATGTGATTGCGGTTGAGGTCGAGGATAAGTCCGGTGGGCTGGCCAGAGTACTCAAAACCGTTGAAACGGAAGGGTTGAATGTTGAGTACATGTATGCCTTTGTCAACAAAAGCGGTGAAAATGCGGTTCTTATTTTTCGTTTTGACGACATGGACAAGGCGATCAGCAGTCTGCAGGCTGCCGGCTTTACTATTTTAAGCGGTGACCAGGTCTGTGCGTTGTAGAAATTGTTTGTAACTGTTCAGCAGCACCCCATCTGCACGCGATCATGCCGGTTCACATAGAACTCACTATAGCTCTCCAGCATGCTTGCGCACATCTGGAGCACTGCTGAACAGTTACATCCCGGTGACTGCAAGGTTCCTGCATGCATCTGAATAGTGACAATTGTTTTTCTGATTACGTACAAAGCTCAGCTTTTCACAAATCAGGGATAACATCGCTTGTTCATCCGGATTGCAGAACCCAGTAAATTCATCACAAATTCGCTGGGTTCGTAATAACCTTGGTATTCAGCGATGGTATCCCTTGTATCAGGCTGAGGATTGTAGGTAATCAGAATTGTTTTTATGATGTTGTTTGTGGAATTCCATCAAAATAAAAAAAAGGGGGAATGACGTGAGAAGAATTGGACTAAAAAAGATTATCCTTGGCACGGCCGCAGTCTGCATGCTGGCCCTTCCTGTTCAGGCCGGCACCATAAAGGTCGGGGCTATTTTTGCGGTGACCGGTGGTGCCTCCTTTCTCGGCGGACCTGAGGCTCGTTCGGCAGAGATGGTAGTTGACGAGATCAACAAGGCCGGCGGTATTAACGGCGATACCATTGAGCTGATTATAAAGGATTCCGGGGCCAATCCGGAAAAGGCCATCTCCTTTGCCAAACAGTTGATTGAAGAGGACAAGGTCCTGGCCATTATCGGCCCCTCCACCTCCGGGGAGTCCATGAAGATCAAAAAGATCGCCGAGCAGGGTAAAACCCCGCTGATTTCCTGTGGTGCAGCCGAGGTGATTGTCAACCCGGTGGCAAGCTATGTCTTTAAGACCCCGCAGAAAGACTCCTTTGCGGTCAAGAAGATCTATGCCGAGATGAAGAAGCTGGGGATAAAGAAGATTGCGGTTGTCGCCGGCAACACCGGTTTCGGCAAGGCGGGCAAGGCCCAGCTGGTAAAGATAGCCCCTGAATACGGGATCGAGGTCCTTGCCGCCGAGACCTATGACAAGAAGGCCACCGACCTCTCCGCCCTGGTGGCCAAGTTGATGGCCAATAAAGACATTCAGGCCGTGGTCAACTGGTCCATCGTTCCTGCCCAGGCTATTATTGCCAAGAATATGCGTCAGGCCGGTTGGCAGGTACCTCTGTTCCAGAGCCATGGCTTCGGGAATATCAAGTATGTTGAGGCCGCCGGTGTTGCCGCAGAAGGTATTATTTTCCCGGCCGGCCGGCTGCTGGTTGCCGACGCCCTGCCGGACTCCGATCCGCAGAAGGCATTGCTCCTGAAATACAAGGCCGACTATGAGGGCAGGTACAAAGAGGCGGCTTCCACCTTCGGCGGACATGCCTATGATGC
>DRKH01000266.1 GCA_011051825.1 Desulfobulbus sp. | reverse complement strand
GACCGGGCCTGTCGAAGCGGAGTTCGGGCAGGGTTTCATCGGCAAAGGTATATCCGGGACCGCCGGTCCCGTTGCCGAGCGGGCAGCCGCCCTGGATCATGAAGTTGCTGATGACCCTGTGGAACTTGAGGCCGTCGTAAAAGGGTTTGCCGGCCGCGCCAGTGGTCTTGTCCGGGAACATAGTGCCCTCGGCAAGGCTGACAAAGTTGATAACCGTCAGCGGGGTTTTGTTGTAATAGAGTTTGAGCAGAATGTCGCCTTTGGTTGTCTGGATCTTTGCATACAGCCCGTCGGCCAGCTTTTGTTCCTGTGCGTGCAGGGGCCGGCTCATGCAGCAGAAGCCCGCCGTCAGGAACAGTAACAAAAAAATCGTTGTCGTCAGTCTGGTCATTGCATCTCTCTCCTGGTGATATATGAAAGGTTCCAGGTTCTGCTTTATAAGCTATTAAATCTCGTAGGAGTCCACCCTTGTGGACGATTGGGAGGGGGCCGACCCATGTTGTTCCTTTTTCGCCCAGAGGGCTGGGATCCTACGTAAAAAACGACAGTGCCAAATTAAAAGTCAACCAGCTCGACATCAAAGACCAGCCAGGCGTTGGGCGGAATAACTCCACCGGCACCGCGCTCGCCATAGGCCAGATTCGGCGGGATAATCAGGGTCCGTTTCTCGCCCCGTTTCATGTCGAGCAGGGCCTCGTCCCAACCGGGAATTACCCGGCCGACTCCGATTTCAAATTGAATGGGTTCGCCACGGTCGTAGGAGGAATCAAATTTCTGATCATTGGCCAGCAGCCGACCGCTGTAATGGGCAGTGATGCTGTCGCCGGATTTTGGCTTATCGCCGCTCCCTTCCTCGGTGACGACAAAATACATTCCGCTCTCGGTGGTCTTGGCCTCGGGCCATTTTTCCTTGATCAGGTCTTTGATTTTGTTGCGTTCGGCCTCTTCAGCTTTTTTTTTGTTTCCCTCGATGGCCTGTTCCGCTTCATCAAAAGCGGGCTGACCGGTTTTGAAATTTTCCGCAGCACTGCCGACCCGGATGATCTCAACCCGCTCAATGGTGTCGTTGCCCTCAATGCTGTTGACCACATCCATTCCTTCGGCAACCTGACCGAAAATGGTGTGCTTGCCGTTGAGATGGGGGGTGGGAACGTGGGTGATGAAAAACTGGCTGCCGTTGGTGCCGGGGCCGGCATTGGCCATGGCCAGCAGGCCGGGGTTGTCAAAGCGTAGCTCCGCCATGCACTCGTCGGCAAAGGTATAACCCGGTCCGCCGGTGCCGGTGCCCAGTGGACAACCGCCCTGGATCATGAAATCGTCAATCACCCGGTGGAATTTGAGACCATCGTAAAATGGGGTGCCGGTGGCTTTTCCGGCCCCGCCGAGATGCATGGTGCCTTCGGCAAGGCTGACGAAGTTGATCACCGTCAGCGGGGTTTTATCGTGATACAGTTCAACCAGGATATCACCCTTGTTGGTTTGGATTTTTGCGTACAGTCCGTCGTTCATAATGAATTCCTTTGGATGTGTGAGTTCCTCATGGCTGAGAACTCCTGTTGGTGGGAAAAAATAAAGTTGCGCCTAACCCGAGGGCCGCATCTTTTTTCTATGAGATGTTTACTGATAATCTCGCTTGCTTACAAAGCACCGGCCGGGTTGTCAAGAAAAACTCAATCCGCTTTTCCCGGATTTTGCTTCGAACGTTATTGACTCTGAAGGACAATCTTGTTTAAATAACCAATTTATGTGCGCTATTGTCGGCCGATCCTCCGGCGGGTTCCGGGCAGGTCATTTTTCAGGGGAAGAAGAGGGCTAAATATAAGGTGCTGTATCGGTTCTACGTGATTGTTGGTACAGTCTTTTTCGTCCTTTTTCGTCCTCTTGCGCCGCTGGTGCGTGTGTTCGGTTCACGGTTCGGTTACGGTCTGGCTGCACGCATGGGGCACTATCACCATTCCGCCCGGATGCATCCTGGCGGGGGAAAGAGAATCTGGCTCCACGCCGCCTCGGTCGGAGAAGTGCAGGCGGCAGCCAATCTCATTGGAGCACTGGAAGAGCAGGGTGAGGAGCATTTTTTTTTAACGGTGACAACCGAGCAGGGACACCGGGTTGCAGAGCAGAAACTTTCCGGACGTGCAACCTGTCTGATGGCTCCCCTTGACGTCTCTTTTGTGGTTCGGCGGGCGTTGCGCCGTATCCGACCGGACCTGTTTATCTGCGTTGAAACGGAACTCTGGCCTGCATTGCTGACGGAAATACAGCGAGACGGGGTAAAAATGTGCCTGGTCAACGGCCGCATGTCCGAGCGTTCCTTTGGCCGATATCTGCGGATTAAAAGGACAATGCAGCAGCTGTTGGCCGGTTTTTCCGCCGTTGCCGTGATTGGACCCGAGGACCGCGATCGTTTTGCAGCCCTGGGGGTGGCCGGGGAACGTATCCTGGTAACCGGGAACAGTAAATATGCCCATGCCGCTGTTGATCGGCAGCAGATGCGCAGCCGCTATCGGCAACGGCTGGGGCTTGCCGAGTCGGTCGTGTTTATCTGCGGCTCGACCAGAACCGGTGAAGAGGAACTGCTGGTGTCGGTGTATGAGCGGCTACGCCGGGAATGCGGGAAACGGCTGGTCTGGATAATCGCCCCCCGTCACCTGGAACGAATACCTGCCCTGCAGGCGTTTTGTTCGCGCCGACGACTGGACACCACCCTGTTCAGTGATTGTCGGGACGGAAGCCGGACAGCAGACATTATTCTGGTCGATACCATGGGTGAGCTTGGCCAACTGTATGCCGCCGGTGATATCAACTTCTGCGGCGGCAGTCTGGTGGGTCGGGGCGGGCATAACATCATGGAGGTCGTACGCTGGGGACTGCCGGTTTATTTCGGGCCCCACATGGAAGACTTTCAGGATGCGGTCCGGCTGGTTCTTCCGGCCGGGGCCGGATTTCAAGCAGCCGACGCCGGAGAGCTTGCCGATATACTGACTACCCATATGGGCAACCGGGAGCTGTATGAACAGACCTGCCGGGCGGCAAAGGATTTAAGTGCGCTGCAATGCAAAGCAGTCGCACAGCAGGCGGAAATGGTGCGCGGACTGCTTTAACCGGCAATTCGCCGGATGTTGTGACGAGTTTTATTTTTATTTATGCCGCATATTTCACAAAGGTCGTCGCGAAAGACCTGAAAACGCCATGAATGCAGGCTGCTTCTGAAATATGCGGGTTAGAGCCTTATCTCTCAGCTTCTGTCATAAAAAACAGCTAGCGTAGACTTCGAGAAAATGAGGCGATTCTTGTGAGGTTTTCCACAAGGTAGGGTGGGCATCGCCCACCAAAAAATGCGACCAGATTCAAAAAAGGTGGGCAGTGCCCACCCTACGAATTTTGCTTTTACAAAAGTACCGGGATTGCGGGTAAAGCCCGCCTTAGATAAAAAATAGCAGAGTTGAATATATATGAAAGCAATGATCGGGCTTGAAGACGGCACGGTACTGACTGGCCGCTGTTTTACCGACGGCGGTGAAGCGGTGGGCGAGATTGTATTCAATACCAGTATGAGCGGGTATCAGGAGGTGTTGACCGACCCTTCGTATACGGGTCAGCTGGTGACCATGACCTATCCTCTTATCGGCAATTACGGGGTTAACGAAGAGGATATGGAATCAGCCGAAGTGCATCCCCGGGCCTTTCTGATGCGTGAATATCAGACTATGCCCAGTAACTATCGCTCCACGGCACCGCTTGTTGATTTTTTACAAAAATACGGCATCCTGGGCATTGAAAATGTTGATACCAGAATGTTGACCCGGATAATCCGCAACAGGGGCGCCATGAAGGCGATTATCTCCACCGAGGATTCCGATCCCGATTCACTGGTCAAAAGGGCCAGGGAATGGCCGGGGCTGGTCGGCCGCGACATGGTTGCCCGGGTGAGCTGCCAGGCGCCTTACGGCTGGCAGGATAATCAACTGGTTCCCGGAACCGCGTTTCCGGCTGCTGAGGAAAAAGAATATAAGGTGGTGGCCTATGATTTCGGGATTAAATACAACCAGCTCCGCCTGCTGACTGCCCGCGGCTGCAGTGTTGTTGTCGTACCGGCAACCACCACCGCCGCCGAGGTCCTGGCCCTGGAACCGGACGGCATCTTCCTCTCCAATGGTCCCGGTGATCCGGCCGGTGTTGAAGGCGTGATTGAAAATATCCGTGAACTTCTGGGGAAAAAACCGATTTTCGGGATCTGTCTTGGCCACCAGATGCTCGGGCTGGCCTACGGCGGATCCACCTATAAGTTGAAGTTCGGACATCGGGGCGGCAATCAGCCGGTCAAGGATCTCACCACCGGCAGGGTGGAAATCTCCTCCCAGAACCATGGATTCTGTGTTGATCCCGACAGCCTGCCCGCTGAGGTCGAAGTGACCCATATCAATCTGAACGACGGCAGTCTGGAGGGAATGCGCCATACAAAATATCCGGCCTTTTCGGTCCAGTACCATCCGGAACATGCACCGGGCCCCCATGACGCCGAGTATCTCTTTGACCGCTTTACTGACCTGATGGACCAGCAGAGCTGAAACCTGACACCTGATAGCTGAAACCTGATAGCTGAAACCTGAAACTTGACATCTGATAGCTGATAAATGCCTAAACGAACAGATATTAAAAAAATTCTCATCATCGGCTCCGGGCCGATTATCATAAGCCAGGCCTGTGAATTTGATTATTCCGGTGCCCAGGCCGTCAAGGCCCTTAAGGAAGAAGGTTTTGAGGT
>DRKH01000265.1 GCA_011051825.1 Desulfobulbus sp. | reverse complement strand
GGTAGGGGCAGAGAACTAGCCCAACCACCACCTGTAACTGTTTAGGAGTGCTCCATATCTGTGCAGTCAGGCCTGTGAACTATAGTGATTCCTATGTGAATCAGGCCTGACCGTGCAGAGATGGGGTACTCCTGAACAGTTACCAGATATCAAAAAACAGGTGTCAGGTGTCAGAGGTCAGGTGTCAGCAGAAAGCGGGGGTGATTCTTCCGGCCGCCGGTTTCGGCACCAGGATGGAATCGGACAGGCCCAAACAGTTTCTGCAGCTGGCCGGTGAACCGATCCTGATCCACACCGTCAAGGCATTCCTCAACTGCCGGGAAATCCATTCTATTGTCCTTGCCGTTGCCGCCGACCGACATGAACAGGTAAAGGCCCTCCTCCGGCAGTACATTGCCCCCGGACAGGCCGCAAAAGTCCTCCTTGCTCAAGGCGGAGCCACCCGCCAGCAATCCGTACAATCAGGCTTTAACGCCCTGGCCGACGATATTGAACTTATCCTGGTCCATGACGGTGCCCGGCCGCTGATCAGAACCGATCTCATCGAGGACTGCCTTGAGGGTATCCGGGAGCATGGTGCCGTTATTGCAGCCGTTCCGGTCAACGATACCCTCAAACAGGTGAATGCGCACGATACCATTATTAAAACCATCGACCGGACCGGGATCTATCGGGCCCAGACCCCGCAGGGCGCACGGCGCCATCTTCTTGAACAGGCCTACCAGGTGGCGGAACGGGAGGGGTTTACCGGCACGGACGAGGCCGCATTGCTTGAACATGCGGACATTCCGGTTGCCATTGTCTCCGGTGAAGAACAGAACTTGAAGATTACCCGGCCCGGCGACCTGAAAATCGCCCGCTGCCTGCTTGGAGAGCAACCCATGATCCGAATCGGTCACGGTTTTGACGCCCACCGACTGGTCGAGGACCGTCCGTTAATTCTCGGCGGCGAGACCATTGATTTTCCCCTGGGCCTGCTTGGTCATTCCGATGCCGACGTGCTCACCCACGCCCTTGTTGATGCTATCCTCGGTGCCATGGGCGAAGGCGACATCGGCAAACATTTTCCCGACTCCGATGACCGCTACAGGGGAATAAACAGCCTCAAGCTGCTTGAACACGCCTTTGAACTGGCTGAAAATAAAGGCTACACCATGGGCAATGCCGACCTCACCCTTCTCTGTCAGCGGCCGAAACTGGCCCCGTACCTGGGGCGGATGCGGCACAATCTGGCCAATGCCTGCAACACAGGGTTGGAAGAGATCAATATCAAAGCCACAACCACTGAAGAAATGGGCTATACCGGACGTGGTGAGGGCATTGCCGCCCATGCAGTCGTCCTGCTGCAAAAAAAAGAGAGCGAATGAAAAACAATACAATAGATCAAGAACGGCTTGCCGCCACCTTTGTCCAGCTCTGCGAAACCGACAGTCCTTCACGGATGGAGGGGAACATGGCTGCAGAGATACAAAGAGTTTTTGCCGACCTTGCCCCGGACGAATCCTTTGAAGATGATTCGGCAGCAGTGACCGGGTCGGAGAGCGGCAACCTTTTTTTTCGTTTCTCCGGCACAACTGAGCAGGAACCGATTTTTTTCAACTGCCACATGGATACGGTTGAGCCCGGAACCGGGGTTCGGGTCAGACGCGAGGACGACATCTTTACAAGTATCGGCGACACGATCCTCGGCAGTGATGACAAGTCAGGCATAACCGCCCTGATCGAGGCCATGCGGATTATCCGGGAGCATGACCTGCCCTTTCGACCGGTTGAGTTCATCTTCACCACCTGTGAGGAGATAGGCCTGCTCGGAGCCAAGGCCCTCAATCCTGAGCATATCCGGGCACGGTTCGGCTACGCCCTGGATTCCAGCGGTTTCGGCCGGGTGATCATCGGAGCCCCGGCTTCAAACCGGTTCTCCATCACGGTTCACGGGGTTGCCGCCCATGCCGGTCTCCATCCGGAATGGGGCATCAACGCCATCGCTCTTGCCGGTCAGGCCCTGGCCCAGGCCCCCTGCGGCAGGATCGACGAGCAGAGCACGATCAACTTCGGCACCATCAACGGCGGGACAGCCTCAAACATTGTCCCGGAAAAAGTAGTCCTTGAGGGTGAGGTCCGCAGTCATTCACAGCAACGACTGGAAGACCTGACCAGAGAGATTGAAGAGACCTTTACCGGGATAATTGCCGACTGGCAGGACCCGACCGGAACCGCCAGGGGAATACCATCTGTTGATTTCAAGGCAAAAGCCGATTTCCCGCTGATGCATCTTGACAGGGAAGACGCGGTTATCGTCGAGGTTGAACGGGCGGCGCGGACAATCGACATGACACTTGAGCTGGAGGTGGCCGGCGGCGGCAGCGATGCCAACATCTTTAACGGCTGCGGCCTGCAAACCGCCATTATTGCCACCGGCATGACCCATGTTCACTCCACGAGAGAACAGGTCAGCCTCCAGGACATGACCGACCTTACCCGTCTGATTCTTGCCCTGCTGACCCTGTAGCACGTCTCACCAAGGTCGACTGCAGTACCTGCGACAGCTCGCTCAAACGATACGGCTTGGCCACCACACCATCAAAACCATACCTGCCGTAATCGGCCATGACCGCATGACCGGAATACCCGCTTGAAACAATGGCCGTCAGCGACGGATCAATGGCGCGTAACTGCTGGACAGCCTCTTCCCCACCCATGCCGCCGGGGACGGTCAGGTCAAAGATAACGGCGTCAAAGGCCAAATCCGTGCCCATGGCCTGCTGATAAACCCGGATGGCCTCAGCTCCGTCCTCGACACAGCTGACCTTATAGCCCAGGATCTGCAGCATGGACTTCAAAACCCTGAGGACCATCTGTTCATTATCCATGACCAGTATCCGCCCCCCGTTCCGTACACGGCCGTCCCTCAACCCGGCGACCGGTTCCTCCACCGGCACTTCATCTTCCACCGCCGGCAGGTATACCTCGAAAACCGTCCCCCGACCCACCGTCGACCGAGCCCCGATATAACCGCCGTGTTTGCTGACAACAGCATAACAGATGGCCAGTCCGAGGCCGTTACCGGATTCTTTTGTTGAGAAATAGGGATCAAAGATTCTTTCCAGCACATCCTCTTTAATTCCACCGCCACAATCCTCCACCATAATCCGGATATATCTTCCCGGAAGCAGGGGCAGGGGGGTGCCCTGTTCGATGTCGACATTGGCAGCACTGACGGTTATCGTCCCGCCTTCGGGCATGGCCTGGATCCCGTTAATAACCAGGTTGTCGATAACCTGACCGATCTGCCCCTTATCAACAATGGCCAGTCGCAGATCCGGGTCCAGGGAAAAATTCAGTTGAACCCGGGTCCCGCGGGCAACAAAGATCGCCGATTCACGTATCAACACGGACAGGTCCACACTCCGTTTTACCGGCGCCCCGCCACGGGAAAAAGTCAACAGCTGCAGGGTCAGGTCCCGGGCCCGCAGACTGGCACTTTCGGCATCGACAAGATGCTGCTGGAGTTCATGGTCGCCGGCGGCCACCAGCCTGGCCAGAGAAAGATTTCCAAGGATGGCAGTCAGCAGGTTGTTGAAATCATGGGCTATACCACCGGCCAGCACGCCAACGGATTCCAGTTTCTTTATTTTTGCCAGCTCTTCTTCCATCAACCGCTGATCACTGACATCGCGGAAGGCGATAACCGCTCCGATAACCTGGCCGCTGTTATCGGTCAGCGGGGCACAACTCTCGGTCACCTGTATTTCACGACCATCACCGGTTGTCAGCAGCAGGTCACCTTCGGCCGGTCGCGGCCGGCTCTGTTCGAGAACAGCGGCAAGCAGATTTTCTACCGGTTGACCGGTCCGAAGACTTTTGACGCTGAAAAACTCTTCCAGTCGTCTCCCCCAGGCCTCTTCCTCGCTCAAACCGATCAATTCGGTTGCGACCCTGTTGAGCAGGACAACCCTGCCTTCGATATCCACCGCTACCACCGCATCGGCAATGGACTGCAGGGTGACATGCAGTCGTTCCGATTCAGCAGCCAACCGCAGTTCCGCTCTTTTCCGCTGCTCGACTTCACGATTCAGATCGGAGATCCGTTCGTCGATAGTGGTGGCCATCTGATTGTAGCCGGTAATCAGTTCACCGATTTCATCATCACGAACCATGGGCAACGGCTCGTAGATACCCTGTTTCTGCATTTTTCCCATGGCCTTGGTCAGTTGATGCAGGGGGGCGGCAATGGAGCGGGACATAAGGGTTGTCAACAAGACCGCCAACAGCATACCGGCAACAAAAATACCGACCATGGACCCGCGAATATTGGCCAGCAGCTGAGAAAATCCGGCCAGGGAATATGAACAGACAAGGGCAATCATCGACTCATCATCCGGCATTTCCAGGGAATAGTACTCAAAGACGGTGTCGTCGTTTCCATACACAGTGGTGAGTTTATGCACATGTGCGGCAGACGCCTGAGGTTTCTGGTAGTCAAGTTCTCCCGGGAAACGGAATCCGCGATCAGGCTGACCATCGGTGCCCCCGCTCACGGCAGCAACCCGATTGCCGGCAACCAGACTCACCTTGCAGCCGGCCGATTCCTGCAGCGCCGACATCAGCTGCCGGTTCCCGGTCGCCATTACCCCTCCGAGGATATAGCCGATAACCCGGTCACGGACAATGATCGGCGACGCTGCCTCAATGGTAACAATGGGAGCAGCGTCAATGTTTTTGCCCTTCAACTCAAGAAAATGGAGAATCGTCGGGTTCTCCTCAAGCATGGTTCCGGAGTAGAGCCCCTGCAGCATTGCCTCATACAGCACCGGATGTGTATACAGATCCCGACTCAGCTCAAAGCCGGGAAAAGGACTGACCTGGATATCGCCCAGCCCATCGGTGACAACAAGAAAGTCCAGGTCATACTGTCCGGCAAGCTGATCAAGTTCCCGCTTCAACTGGCCGAATATCTCCAGGCGCAGGGTTGTCTTGACGGTATTATTCAGAGAAATAGCCAGAATCGCCCGTTCCACCCGGCTCATCTCATGGTGGTAGCTCAGGGTTGCGGCTGAAATCGAGGCCCGCAGCTGACCGTGCATATCCTTGACAAGATGATTCTTCAACAAATACAAGGAGCTCCAGCTGGCAAGCAACATGGGCAGCAGGACAATAATAAAAGTCATCGCCTGCAGACGGGTCTGCAGAGAATACAGAAAACGATGACGCCCGCCAGGACCTTTCGGCTCTTTCCCTCTCACTGGCCGGCCACCGGTCCCGTGGTCGTGTAGACCTGCCTGGCCGCCTCAAAGATATCCACCGGAATCTCTATTCCAAGCTGCCTGGCCCGCGCTTCATTTAAAAAAATCCCGCCCTCGGCCGAACGCTCAATGGGGATATCGACCGGCAGCTCTCCGGCGAAAATCCCAAGCAACTGACGGCCGAGCTGCCTGCCGACGCTCTCCGGGTCCGTCGCGGTCGAGACCAGGACGCCCCGCCGGACAGCATCGGCTGAAAAGGCAAAACCGGGCTTATCCTGGTGGGCAAGCAGCCAGTCAAAGACCTGTTGCCGTGATGCTGTCGAACCATCTTCACGACGCAGGCCAATGGGTAACATGGCACTGATTACGTCAACGTCGGCATCGGCATCAAGACGGCTGATCGCCTGTTGAAATCCATCCATGGTGGTGACCCGCTCAAAACGAATATCCGGGAACCCGGCCTGCCCGTACCTCGTGCGGACCTTGACGGCAAACTCCCTGGCAATGGCATCAAGCCAGGGCCAGGCACCGGAATAAACAACCACTACCCGAGATGCATCCGGAAGCATGATATGCAACGTCTCCAAGGTGTTCACATAGTTAAAAACACTGGAAACACCGGTCACATTACTCCCTGGAAACAGACTGTCGGCAGCGGCCTTCTCCTTAAAATAGGAGAGCGGCGCATGTACTCCGGCAAAGAGGACCGGATATACCGAATCAACCAGGGGCAGCATGACCTCGCTGGCCGCAGCATCCCCGAGCACAACCACCACATCGGGTTTGAGCCGATACACCGCATCCAGGGCCTGAGCAGCGCGTTTGCCCAGCTGTTCCTGCGATGTTATATTGTCGCTATGTAAAAAATGGTGCTGAACGTTGAGTGTACGTCCGGCCAGCCAGCCGACCTTCTCGAGTTCATGAAACACCCCCTGTTCCAGCAGGGCCTCATCACCGGCGCCTTCCCGACTGTGGATAATCAAAATCCGGGGCTGGACTATCGGTCCACCAAGTTCCATCGTGTTGTATACCTGATCAGCGGCACCAAGCAGATCAAGCGGAATGCTGATCCCAAGCTGTCTTGCCCGGGCCAGATTAAAAACAATGGCATAATCTCCGGCGTCCTCAATCGGGATATTTCCGGCACTGGTACCGGTGAGGATAGCCCCAATTTTGAGCGCCGCCTCCCGGCCCATGGCCGGAAAGTTGACCGAGGCCCCACCGAAAAGTCCCAACCGGGAAAAGCTGTAATTGACCGCCATGGCCGGTTTTGTGGAATGGACAAGGCTCCAGGTGATAATTTCCGGTACGGTTGCAACCCCGCGCTCACCATCATCGAGCCTGCTGCAGGCGGGATAATATGCACCTATGGCAGGATTACTGTTAATCTGCCGGATTATCCGTTTGTACTCTGAAAAATCAGCGACCTGCCGGAAGCTGTACAGAATATCCCCGCTTTTTCCTGCCAGTTCCCTTTCGACCTGTTTCTGCATGGCCCGGCCGGTGGGGGAATCATCCACCAGAACGACAATACGTTTAAGATCCGGCAGGACCGCTTTCATAACCTGCAGGGATTTGGCCACATACAGTTTTTCATACACACCGGTAACATTGTGGCCCGGCCTTTTCCTGCTGTTCATAAACCGCCGGCGGCGGTTATACCACTCCGGGGTGTTGTTGATCCCGGAAAAGACCACGGGGATATCACTGTCCACCAGCGGCAGCATAACCATGCGGGCGGCATTGTCATCCAGGGTGACCACGACATCCGGCTGCCACTCTTTAATTGCCGCAAGAGCAGCCTTTCCCCGGGCAGCGATCTGATCCGGAGTTGTATGAACCCGCTTGGTATTCATGTAAAACCGCTCCACCTGCAGATTGCGGCCCACGGTAAACCCCTGTTCGGCAAGCCCTTCCAGAATTCCGCAATCCTGGGGTTGGCCACAGACGTTTCCGGTTTCATAACTGTGCACGATAAAGATCTTGTACACATCGGCGCCAAAGCACGGCAGAGGAAAAAGCCACAGGGACGACAAGAGACAACAGCTAAAAAGAAAATGCCACCACCATGTTTTCATTACAGGATCTCTCCAACAATACCCAAAAAACAACCCCGGTTGTTCAGGTGTTCACTTTCAGCCAACAACGATATACCCGCTTTTTCCCTGAACGACCTCTCCGATAACCCCGCTCTCCAGGGCATATCCGACATCTTTCAAACCGGAAAGCAGTTGTTCGGCGGCAGCAGGCTCCATGGAGAACAGCAGGCCGCCCGAGGTCTGAGGATCATAGCAGATCATTTCGAAACCGTCCGCCTCCGGGCTGCCGCAGTCCACCCATTTTTTATAAAAAGAACGATTTGCGTGAGCCCCTTCGGGGATAATCCCCATATCGGCAAAATCCAGGGTTCCGGCAAGGACAGGCAACCGGGAACGATCAATGATCATGGAAACTGCTGAGGCCTGGGCCATCTCATGCAGATGGCCCAGGAGGCCGAACCCGGTTATATCCGTACAGCTGTGTACCGGGATTTTCTTTTCCCGCACAAGCTCGGCCGGCAGCCGGTTCAGGGTGGCCATGGTTTCAACTATCCGCACCTCAACCTCGCCTCCGGCAAGCCCGCCCTTAACAGCGGTTGACAATATCCCGGTCCCAAGCGGTTTGGTCAGAACCAGCACATCACCGGGCCTGGCCCCCGCATTGAGCAAAACCCGGTCCGGATGAACAAGACCGGTGACCGACAGTCCATATTTCAACTCGGCATCCTCTATGGAATGGCCACCGACCAGTAATGCGCCGGCCTCTTTGATTTTGGCCAGCCCGCCCTCGACCACATCACGAAAAACCCGGTCGGCCATCTCGCCGACCGGACAGGCAAGGATATTCATGCACAAGAGAGGCCGCCCGCCCATGGCATAGACATCGGAGAGGGCGTTGGCAGCGGTTATCCGCCCGAAATCATAAGGATCATCAACAATGGGCGTAAAAAAATCCAGGGTCTGAATCAGGGCCGTGTCGTCATTAAGGCGATACACTCCGGCATCATCACAGGTTTCCGACCCGACGATAAGGTTGACATCGGTCGGCAACTGCAGGCCACACAATATTCGGCTCAGGTCCCCCGGGCCAAGTTTGGCGGCTC
>DRKH01000264.1 GCA_011051825.1 Desulfobulbus sp. | reverse complement strand
GGTCCAGGAGATCACTGATAAATGCGTCCAGTTCATCAGGTGAGAGTATTGCCGGGGTGGAGGCCGTTTCCTGGGCACTGTCCCGGGGTTCCTTATCTTTGCCTGCAAGAAAAGGGAAAGCGTCCAGCGGGATATCTGAAAAGGTTGTTTCGAAAAAACGGGGATCCGGATGATGCTCCCGGACAACCTGTTTGACCTTTTCGGTCGTCTCTTTCCCGGCAAGATCCGTCTTGTTGATGATAAAGACCGTGGATGTGGCCAGCTGTTTTTCAACTGAGGCAAAGGTGTCAAAGGCCTCTAAAAAATGCGCTGCATCGATTATGCAGAATTGTTCGGTAAAGACAAACCGGTTATCAAAAATCGGCAGCTGGAGATCCCGTTTCAGATCAGACGGATTGGCAACCCCGGTGGACTCGATAATCAGGACGTCCGGTTTGATCTTGGCATTTAATGCGTACAATCCCTTGATAAAATCGGTTTTGACACAGACACAGAAGATGGAGCCGCGACTGATCTCCATCATGTCGATATCATCACCCTCGACCAGGGTTCCGTCAATGCCTATCTCGCCAAACTCGTTCATGAGAATGGTCAGTTTCTGCTCTTTGGGAAAGTGCTGGATAATACGGTTTAAAAAGGTTGTCTTGCCGCTTCCCAGAAAACCTGTAATGAGAAGAACCGTCGTGGTTTCGTTCATAATGTCTGCCTGGCGTTTGTACGTAATAAAGGCCGGAAACCGGCCATCAGCCGGATCCCGGTAATAAAGGACTTGTTACGAAACTTTACAATCTTGCTTGTCTTTTCACTCATATTCTTCGCTGCTAAAACAGTTACATAGCGCTGCTATGCGTCTGTTTTACCAACTCGATTATGAGCGAAAATCCTGCGCAATATTTGTAAACTTTATTATTGCACAAGTCCAAAAAGTTCAGCCAGCCTTTGTTTTCTGGCCGGAACCGGCCTTCTCAAGGTTCTGCTGCACCTTGCTGAAGTCAAAGCCCTGGTCACGCAGTGAGCCAATACATTCGCGCATCGAATCATTGGGTGCGCGTTTGGCCATCTCATCGATCAGTTCTTCGTATTGCGGGATGATGCTTTCAAATACACAATCCCCTTCAATGCAGATTGTGGGAAGGACTTTCCCCTTCAGTTCCATAAACTTGCCAATACCTTCCTTGTTTTTTATCGACCACTCGGTGTACTCGATCATGCTTTGAACATCCTCAGGGAGGGCAGCAATGGATTCCATCATATAACCACAGGCAGCGCATTGTACGCTGTCCAGGGTCAGCACGTCGATTCGTATCTTTTCAGCCATGTCAGTATCCTCCTAATAGTCAGATTCTACCAAGATTCCGGATACTTGGCATAATAGGTTTCAAACCATGTCTTTGCTTCAAGGACCTGCTCTATATGTTCCGCCGGAACATCATAAGGCATGTCTCAGCCAGGGGCGAAAGTGTAGCCGACATGACCGCCTGCCGCCAGGCTGACAATGGCATCCTCCCGCGGTGAAAGTAATCCCAGGCTTAGGGCCAGGGTCAGTTTTAAATTGCCGCCGAATCCCTTGCCGTGCTCTCTGGCCAGGTCGCGGACAAAGTTCATGTTGAGCTGTTCGTCAATGGCAAAACCATGGGTATTGAGCTTGCAGACATCCTTTAAGACCTTGGTCGCATCACCGCAGATAAAAAAGTCCGAGGTGCAGCCGCTGTCATTAATGACCTGGATTGCCTTCTCAACGTGCGGCGTGACGAATTCATTGAATGTTTCGGATTTGATCTGGGAGGCCACCGGATCAATGATTGCGATCACATCACACCCCATTTCCGCATAAAAACCAGCCGCGACCGCCCCGACTTCACCGGAAAATGCACAGATATCCCGGGCAAAATCCTTATTTTTGTACACATCGGTAAAGATCCGGACCCCGGCAAGATGCGAAGCAAGAGTCAGAGGACCGCAAATTCCGCCAATTAAGGCACAGTCAAGTTCATCGAGCTGAGGGCGGGCGATTCGGGCCGCCTCAAAAAGAATGGGCCAGCGACCGGATTCCCTGGTCGGCATGACGAGTCCGGCCTCTGCAGGGGTTTTTTCCGCACAGGGATGGGTGGTTACCGAGGGTACGTTATCGGGCCACCATTTTAATTCACACCCTAAAGAATCTGCTTCAATGGAGAGATCAAAAACCAGCGGTATGCCGTCCGCCTGGTATTTTTTCGCGGTCTCAACAAGGCCTTTGGCCAGAATTTCAGGATCCTGCAGGTACTTGTCGGCCGGCTCGTTAATGAGAAAAGCGCAATGGACCCCGGCATAGGGTACCCAGGGCGCAGTCTCCGTCCTCTTTCCTCTTACTGCATCGATAAACTTTTGTTTTGCCATTGAATATCTCCGTTTTATTCAATTTCATGGAACGTGGCTCCGATGTCCTCCTGTTTATCCAGCATCACCTCCCTTGTTTTATGATAGCGGCCGCCAGGGCTGCCGCTATCCGCTTTTCCGGTACAGCGTAATATTGTTAAATTATACCAACAGGATCACGGCGTAATATTTAAAGAGTTCCTTTGGATCTTTGGCGACTGTGGTATCGATGCCCAGATTTTTCAGGGTACCGATGACATCAATGGACAACGATTCAATGGTTGGACGTTTTTCGGTGGGGAAGCGACAGGCCTTTGGATACGCACATTCTTTGCACAGGGCACATGCCCCGGAAACCAGGCTGAAGGCCTTGTCATATCCGTCAAGGAAAAGATGCCTTTCAAGGCTGACGGTTCCTTTCCAGTAGCGAACCTGTTCGCTTCTTTTTTTATTGTTGTTGATGTAAAAATTTGTCCATTTATGGGTGCCGATGAGAAGAAGGGCAAGAGAGTATTCCGAAATAATGGCCCGGGCCTTGGCAAGTCCGGGTGTTGCCGGAGGACATGACCAGTTGGTGTCGAATTGAGAACATCCATAGCGGCATTTAAGCCCAACCCATTCGGCAAGTTCAAAGTTGTCGACCGCAAAGGGGAGAACCGTTTCAATGCCGTATTGCTTTCCCTTTTCGGAAATACGTTTCAGCACCTCATCGGGAATACTGATTTCCTTCCGAAAGGATGTCTTTTTTTTATTATTCGGTCTTGAAAAATTGATAATTTCACTCTTTTCCTGTGCCATATTCAGTCTCCCCACCTCATTCAAAGTGAATCAGGACATCCTGCGGTAATGCCAGTTCCAGAGCAACCTCAGAGCTCTTGATGATTGCAATCGGGACAGGACAGCAGAGGTGACAATGCGCCTGTTCCGTAGCGTTGAAAATCAGGTTTCCGGTATGAGGCTTAAAAAGATCTTTGAGGGTTATTTCCGTAATATTTGCCGCAAGATCGTTGATCATTTCACACTCTGAATCAATGATTTCAAGCGCCACCGCCCTTCTCGAGGTACGGGTTGCGATCACCTGACAGGAGAATCCGCAAATCCCCGGGTTTACTGAAACAATAATTTTTTTCATATAAACCAGCATGGCTGGACCAGATTTTTAACTTCACCGCCACAACGAACGATGAAAATGTTTTGTTTATGGAGCACTTATTTACCCGCAGAGCGGGCGGGCAACCTTGTTTTGAAACCAAAGATTAATCTGTTACACCGCAGAAGCGGTGTAACAGGATCACTCTCGCAGCACCGCTCTGCGGTGCTGCGTTACATCCAGGCGCTCCGCGCCGATTTACGGAGAACCTCCATGCCCAACAGGGCACAATCCTGTCCTCTGCTTCTGTTTACGACAACCCCTTTTCTGCGTCTCATCCGCCAGCCAGGTGGCTTGTTATTCACCTGGATCGGGTATGACCGGTCCCTTTGGCCCCTGCTTTAAAATATACTCGGCCACCACACCTTCAAGATGCGGGAACTCGTCGGTCATGTGGGGCAGCTGCATGGCCTCCATGAAGTCCTGCTCAAAGGTGGGTTCCACGGTCAGTTCCAGATATTCGACATTTCGTGAACACCAGTTGGCTTCAACCCGTTTCTGAACATTCAACAGGGCCGCTCGGCAGCCATCACCAGCCGCATTGCCGACGCCGTAAATGCTTTCCACTTCACAGTCGGGAAACAGCCCCATGACCAGGGCCTTGGTCCGGTCAACATGGGTGCCGAAGGCCCCGGCGATTTTTACCTTGTCAACCTTATCAACCCCCATTCTCTTCATCATCAGCTTGCAGCCGGCATAGAGGGCGCCTTTGGCCAGCTGAATCTGCCGTACATCTTTCTGGGTGATCACAATATCCTTACCGATGCTTGACTCTTCCTTCCAGGCCAGCACAAACTCAGGCGATCTGGTGTCCGGGTTCTTGCGGAAGCGCGGATTTTTTTTCAGGGCCTTTTTATTAAAAACCCCTGTCTTGGTGATGACCCCTGAGCTGTACAGCTCGGCCAGGACATCAAGGATGCCGGAGCCGCAGATTCCCTTGGCCTTCATATCCTCGGGTTTGGAGAACTTGCGGGTTGCCTCCCGGCCGATAACCTTATAGTCAACATCATGGGTTACCGGATCGATTTCAATCCGTTCAATGGCCCCGGGGGCGGCCCGCATGCCAAAGGCCAGCTGGGCCCCTTCCATGGCCGGACCGGTGGCACATGAGGATGAGATAAGCTTATGCCTGTTGCCCAGGACCAGCTCGCCATTAGTGCCGATATCGATAATCAGCTGGACCTCATCATGCTTGTATGGCTCCTCGGCGATAAGAACCCCCACGTTGTCGCCACCGACAAACCCCGCCTCATTGGGAAGAACGAAGATGTAGGATGAGTCGTTGATCCCGATCTTCAAGTCTCGTGCCTTGATATCCATGCTGTGGTGGATGACCGGTGGAAACGGTGCCAGACCGACGTATTCCGGATTGAGCCCCAGGAGAATGTGATGCATGGCGGTGTTGAAACCGATGGTGATATCTTCAATATCCTCCATTGCCAGGCGCAGGTAGCTCTTCCCCTCCTCAATGACCTCAACGAATTCATCCGGGCCATCCTCACCCTTTTTCTTTTTGACCTTTTTTTTCTCCGGGTGGGTTGAGGCCACAACCTTGCTGATAAGGTCGTTCACCCCTTCAATGATGTCGTCGCTCATTCTCTGCAGACCATCCGGGGTGGTCATGTGGAAGGTGATCCTGGCCATGACGTCCTCACCGTATTTGCACTGCGGGTTCATGAGTGAAGATGTTCCGATGACCTCCATGGTCTGGAGGTTACAGAGGTAACCGGCACAGGTGGTGGTACCCACGTCGATTGCCACCCCGTATGAGCATTCATGACGGCCGGGCCTGGTCCGGATAATTTCCTTATCGTTCCAGACACTGACCGTAACCTCCCAGTTCCCCCGGCGCAGGATGGAGGGGAGTTTACGCAGGGCAACAATGTCAATGGTCAGGTCGCAGAGCCCGTGTTCCCGCTGCAGCCCGTTACAGAGACGCTCAAAGTCACCGATCTTGTCCTCAAACGAGGGCTTGTCAAGCTGGATGGTGTAGACTTTTACGGCCGGGTTATGGTCGATCTTGATGTCGCGTGCGGCCTTGCTCACCACCTGTTTTCCGGCCCTGGACTCTTCCGGGACAAAGACGAGAATGTCACTGTTGATCTTGGCAACGCAGGCCAGGCGAAATCCCTTTTCTCTGCGTTCATCGTTGATAAACTTGGCCTCTTCCTCCTGCCATGGACTGACATGGTCCATGCTGGACTGGATGTTATATTTTTCAAAATGGCCTTCTTCGATACGAACGACACACTTCCCGCACACCTTTTTTTCACCGCAAAGGGCTTCGATATCAACGCCCAGCAGCCGGGAAGCCTCGATAATATTAATTCCTTTCGGCACCTCTCCCCGGCTGCCGGAAGGCTGAAAAATGACCATCACCGTACTGTCTTCCATCTCCTCCACTCCTGGTAAAAAAAAAATATTTGATCTACCGTTTCCGTTTGAATCAAGCCGGTTATTCGACTTCCCCTTTTTCGAATTTTCTCAGATTACCGATCATCTTAATTCCTTCAGATACTGCATTACCTGCAGACTCGGCATAGCCGTCGGCGCCGAACAGGTTGGCAACGTCTCTGGTCAGGGGCGCACCGCCCAGCATGATAAGACAGTCGGGATTTTTTTCCTTGACCATGGCAATAACCTTTTTCATACCGAGCATGGTGGTGGTCATCATCGCGGACATGGCCAGCACGTCCGAACCGGTGGCCAGTTGTTTTTCAACAAAGTCTTCAAGGGGCACATCGCGACCGAGATCATGCACTTCCCAACCGGCGATATCAAACATCATCTTGACCAGGTTCTTGCCGATATCATGAACATCGCCCTGAACACTGCCGAGAACCACCGAGGCCCGCGGTCCGGTCTCGGTCAGCGTGATATGCGGCCTGAGGACATCAAGCCCCGCATAGAGGGCATCGGCGCACATCAAGACCTCGGGGACAAAATATTCATGGGAGTCAAAGAGCTCTCCGACCTTCTCCATCCCGGCAGCCAGACCGTCGAGAACACCGTCCATGGGTGTCAGCAGATCCGGATTGTCGAGAACCTTCCGGGCCGCTTCAACGCAATCATCCTCTTCATACTCAATTACGGCTTCTTTCAATTCTTCCAAAATCTCTTCTTTGGTTGCCATGTCTGTTCCTCCTGTTTTTTTTAAATCCGCTTTACGGCCGGGGAAGGTTTGACACCATACTCACGTACGGTCGCCACGAAGGTTTCCATGTTTTCCTTGCGGACATCGGGCCAGATATCACATCCAGGCCACACCGCGTCGACCCCGTCATCAATGCATTTTTTTATGACATTGGCGACTTCCGAGCTGTCTTCAAGGGTGGTCAAGGTCCCGTACGGGTCAAAATTTCCCAGGATCAGGGCGTCGTTGCCGATTTTTGTCCTGGTCTCGACAACATTGTTTTTCTGATCCACACTCAGGGCGTCGGCTCCGCATTCATGCATCATCTCGATAATCATGTCGGTGGAGCCGCAGATGTGATTGACCGAGGGGATGGAGATGGCGTCGAATACCCGGGTGAGATTGGGCTGAATCAGGGTCTTCCACATACGGGGCGAGAGCAGATCCGTCCCGGATCCCATTTCCCGTACACTTATGAAATCAACCCCCAACCCTTCATAATGCTTGCACATGTCAATGGTTATCTCGGTCATCCGGCCGAGAAAGGCATCGATCTGGTCCTTTTTCTTTTTCAGACCCTTGAGGAGAATATCCAGTTCCATGATCTGCCCGGCCTGGGTAAAGGGGCCGAGAACCCAGGCTCCGACGGCCAGATCCGGGGCTTCTTTCTTGAGGATGGCAAAGGCGTCATCGATGATCGGCATTCTGCCCTTGCTCATGAAATCCGCGGGAATGTCAATTGCATCGAGATCCTTCCATTTATTGGGAACCGTCGGGTAGATGATGCCGTCGGCACCGTCATAGAGAGAAACGCCGCGTCCCATGGCTTCCGCAACTGCGGCCATGTCAAAGGGCACGACCAGGCCGTCAAGATTCCACATCCTGGCTGATGTCAGTGCTGCCCCGGCCATCAGCTCGGCATCATTATGAATTTTTGCAAACTGGGTGCCCATTTTTTCAATGGCCTGCACCGTGACAGCTCCCTGACCGCTGAAACAGGGCATTCTGTCGATCGCCTCCTTGTTAAACATTTTCAGTACACGTTCTTTTCCAGTGAGCTCTGTCATAACCTCTCCAATCCTTTTTGTTTATTGCATGGAAACTTAGAATTATTTCTTTTTTTCAAGAATGGCTTCTATCGCCTTTTCCAGTTCATTGGGATGGGGGACGGATGTAAACGCGACCTCTCCATTGATCAGTATGGTCGGCACGGTCAGCATTTTTCCGGCCCGCTCACACAGGTCCAGAAATCGTTGCGCATTCTTTCGATCGCCCTGTCTGATCACCGTCTGGATGTCGACTTTATCGCCAAAGATATCAACGATCATATCGACGGTGTTAATTGCGTAGTCGTAGAGAACGCAATGAACCCGTTCGCAGATTATTTCTATAAGTACAGGCGCCTTCCCTCCGGCAATCCGCGGCTCAACAGGGTCGTACAATGCATCATCGACCTCTGAAGTTTCACAAGCCATGGTCGTTGTAATTTCATCTTTTATTTGATGATTTTGCTCTGACATAATGCAACTCCTCAAGGAAAGACTCCTTGTTCTGCTTAGGAACGGGAATTAAATAACCTGGAAATATTGCGCCGCAATTTTTCCGTCAGCTATGCTTAAAAAAGCTTCGCATATTAGCTATATGTAACGATTTTTTAAGCATAGCTGACGGAACAAAGGGCAAGTAAGATGTTCAGGTTATTTATTGTACGTTCCTTAGTTACCGGCGGATGCCTTGAGATTCTCAACAAAGTCCGGAAACAGTTTAAACAGTGGGTGATTCGGATCCTTGGGCAGACGGCCTGTTTCACTGAAAACAGCCGTTGCCTGGAACGAATTGGCCATGGCAACCGCCGGCATGATGCGCTCGCCACCTGCCATGGGGCCGGAAAAGATCATGTCATGGTACAGGCAGGCGGATAACGATTCCAGGGCTGCATCCGCCGCCGCCCACCCCTTGAAGCCCCATTTTTCACGGGCCTCTTTCCACATGTACGAGCCGTTACTTGGCGCGCTGCCGGTGGGGAAGCCCCACTTTTCCTTGATCATCCTGTTGGCTATGCTGCATAAGGCCGTGGCCGGACCGTTCATGACCGAGGTGTCGACAAAAATACTCTCAAATTCAGCCCCGACTTTTTCAATGGCATCAAGCATTTTTTGCGTACCTGTTAGTCGGCCCGACGGCATCTGGTCTTCCTGGTCAAAGGCGACCAGCAGGACGTGTTTGACCCCGATATCGGCTATTTCTTTAATTTCAGTCTCAAGATCCTGTTCCCAGACGGTCAGGCTGTTGTAGAACATTCGGTCGAGCAACCCTTTTTCAGCACAGTAGGCCGCGCCTTCGAGTTTTGGCTTCATTATCCAGGCATCAACACAGAAAGGCATGTCGCTTACAGAGGTGACAAAGTCGATATAGGTCTTGAATTCAGCTCCGCTGTTGGCGACGATATCCGCCATACCCGGGACACCGGTCTCCTTCCACAACCTGTCCTGGGTCTGCAGAAGTTCCGTTGCCTTTTTTTCGTCAAACCCCTCTTTGCGTTTACCGTCAAAAACCCGGTCGCCTTTTTGGAATATCGAAGAGCAGGCTACAGTCGGATAGTCTCCCGGCTGTCCACCGAACTTCACCCCTCCTATTTCACAAACCTTTGGTTTGTTTTCTACCTGGAACATCTCATCCCCTCCTGTTCTGTTTTTTCGATCATTGATACAGTCTGAAGACGGTCAGAAAACGGCAGACAGTACACGTTGATCAACTTCGGCCTTATTTTTATCAGGATCCACAGTTGTGTAAATCGTCCAAAAGATGATTTTTAGCCAAAAATCGGCTTGACTGTTGGTCTTGACGACCCCATCATTTACCTATAAACCAGCATGGCTGGACCAGGTAAGCGGAGCAAAGCGCAGACTCCGGATTTTCAGGTCACAGCCACAAAAAATGGAAATAGCCCGGATCGACAGAACGTTGCCGGTGATTGTCGGACAAACAGAGGACGGAACAGGGCGTCGATGCAGAGGATCATCAAAACTGAAAAGGTGCCGATCAAGCTCTGGCTGAAAGATATCGACCAGGGGGCCATGGAGCAGGCACGAAATATTGCCAACCTGCCCTTTGTTCATAGCCATATTGCCATCATGCCGGATGCCCACCAGGGCTACGGTATGCCCATCGGCGGGGTCATGGCGACCGAAGGTGTTGTGATCCCCAATGCGGTTGGTGTCGATATCGGCTGCGGCATGTGCGCCCTGCAGACCTCGCTTCAGTCCCTGGACGGTGCTGCGCTCAGGGCAATTTTAACCCGGATAAGAAAGACCATCCCGCTGGGATTCAAACACCGGAAAAAGGCTCAGGATCATCGCTTGATGCCCAGGCCCGAGAACGGTGTCTCCATCGAAGATCTGCAGGTCGTCTCCCGGGAGTATACGAATGGCTTGAAGCAGCTTGGCACCCTGGGCGGGGGCAATCATTTTATTGAGATCCAGCAGGGCAGCGACGGCCATATCTGGATCATGATCCATTCCGGCAGCCGTAACCTGGGTTATACGGTGGCCAGATTTTATAACAAACTTGCCGCTAAGATGGGCTCTCGATTTTCTTCAAAAATTCCAAAAAAATGGCAGCTCGATTTCCTGCCGATCGACAGTGCGGAAGGGAGGGCATACCTGCAGGAAATGGCATTTTGTGTTGATTTTGCCTATGCCAATCGAAAGCTGATGATGGAACGGGTCAAAGAGGCCCTGCAGGAGGTGGCAACCGCGGTTCAGTTTGGTGAGTTTATCAATATCGCCCATAATTACGCTGCCCTTGAAACTCATTTTCACAAGGAACTGCTGGTCCACCGCAAGGGTGCCACCAGCGCAAAAGAGGGTGAAGTCGGCATAATTCCGGGTTCCCAGGGAACACCGAGTTATCTGGTCCGGGGCAAGGGCAACATCGAGAGTTTTACCTCCTGTTCGCACGGGGCAGGGAGAAAGATGGGCCGCAAACAGGCCCGGCGCAGTCTGGATCTCCATCAGGAACAGAAGCGACTCGAAGACCAGGGTATACTGCATGCCGTCCGCAGCAGGCGTGATCTTGATGAGGCCGCCGGCGCCTATAAAGATATTGACCAGGTTATTGAAAATCAGCTCGATCTGGTGGAGGTGCTGGTTACTCTTAAACCGCTGGCCGTGATCAAGGGATAGCCGACCTCTGGGACACCGAGTATTTACACGGTCATGCCTGTCCCTATAGAAAAGAAAAAAACAGTGTGGAGGAGTCCCATGAAAGCACTCATTGTCAGCGGCGATCTGTTTGAAGATACCGAACTGCTGGTGCCCTGGTATCGGCTTATTGAAGAAGAATGTGAGGTCGACATTGCCTCTACCACAGCCGGAACCATCACCGGCAAACATGGGTACACGGTCCCGGTCCGGTTACCCCTGGATGAGATCGACCCGGCTGTCTATGATCTGCTTGTCCTGCCCGGCGGCAAGGCACCGGCAAGTTTAAGGAAAAATGAGCCGTTGCTTTCCATTGTTCGTCATTTCTTTTCGGAGAATAAACCTGTCGCAGCCATCTGTCATGGGCCGCAGATTCTTGTCTCGGCCGGTGTGCTCAATGGCAGAAAGGCTACCTGTTACAAAAGCGTTGCCGACGAAGTAAAGAGTGCCGGCGCCGATTACCGGGATGAAGAGGTCGTCGTGGACGGAAACCTGATTACGTCAAGGATTCCTTCGGACCTTCCCGCCTTCTGCCGGGAGATTATGCGCAGGTGCAGGAAAATGAACTGATCGGAGGTTTTCTAAGGGGATCACAGCCATGGCACTGGATAGAAAAAAGCTTGCCGTCATTCATATTGTCAAACGGGAACTGGGCCTGACCGATGACGAGTACCGGGATATCCTGCAGCGTGAGACCGGCGTCCGCTCGGCAAAGGATATTGACGAGAAAGGGTTCAGACGTCTGATGCGTTCCTTTGCCGCCGGTAGACAGTATCGCATTAACAAATACGGACTCACCTTGCGGCAGAAATTGTTCATTAAACATCTGGCCGGGGATCTTGGCTGGGATGAAAACCATTTCCGTAATTTTCTCAACAAATACTATAAAAAAACAGCGATTGATGCCTTGACCAAAAGAGAGGCAAGTAAGGTGATTGAATCGCTGAAAAATATACTCAGGCGCAGGGGAGCAGACCACGCGCATTCCTGAGTCGGTGCAGCGCAACTCCTCTCTGGTGTTACCGGTATTCCGGGATATAAAATCTTTGTATTCGGTCCGGCCTGTTTCCTCCGGGCATGTCTTTGTCTTCTTATCTTTAATCTTGAAAGGAAAAATGGTAATATAGGCACAACTTCACGATATTTCTCCCGTCTCAGTCCCCTGTTAATCCGTGCGATCAGGAGGCCTATGTATCCCGAGAACAACACCCGACCGGTATCACCCGGCGGAAATGAAGAAACGCTTCTGCAGCTCATCAGGCAGCTTATGGATGAGCTCCATCCGGACATGCGCCTGTCCCGACCTCTTACCCTGGACAGTTCCCTGGACCGGGACCTGGGCCTTGACAGCCTGGCCCGGGTAGAGCTGCTTGCCCGCCTTGAGCAGCAATTTGATATCTCCCTGTCCGATAACGTACTGGCCACTGTAGAAACGCCAAGGGACCTGCTGCTCCATTTTGGAGCATCAAAACAGAGGGCTGCTGCTGCGCAGGTACAGGTCACGCCAACCGTCCTGGCCGAGGCTTCGGATGGAACCGATTCGGTGCCCCATGATGCGGATACGCTTGTGGCCGTACTGGACAGCCATGTCCGGTTTCATCCGGATCGAATCCACCTCATTCTTGAGTCGCCTCCCAATGGGGAGGAACCGCTCACCTATGCAGATTTAAAAAAAGGTGCTTTAAGGCTGGCCGCGGGACTGCAGGAGCACAATCTTCAACCAGGGGATACTGTTGCCATCATGCTGCCCTCCGGTCTGGAGTATTTTTTCAGTTTTTTTGCCATCCTGCTTGCCGGCGGTATTCCGGTGCCGCTTTATCCTCCGGCACGCCCCACCCAGATTGAAGAACATCTCAGGCGGCACCGGGGAATTTTACGAAACGCCGGGACCAAGATCATGATCACCATGGCCGAGGTCAAGCCCATTGCCGGGCTGTTGAAGGCCCAGGTCGAGACCCTTGAACGGGTGGACACCGTGGACGCGTTTTCAGGCCGGGAACAGGAATGCATTCCCATGCCCGTGCATTCCGGCGATATCGCCTTTATCCAGTACACCTCCGGCTCCACCGGCGATCCCAAGGGCGTGGTCCTCACCCATGCCAACCTGTTGGCCAACATCCGGGCCATGGGGCTGGCAAACGAGGTCACGGCAGCAGATGTCTTTATCAGCTGGCTGCCGCTCTATCATGATATGGGCCTGATCGGGGCATGGCTGGGCAGTCTCTATTATGGCTGCCGTCTGGTCATTATGCAGCCGCTTTCTTTTCTTGCCCGCCCGGAGCGCTGGTTGTGGGCCATACATAAGCACAAGGGGACTATTTCGGCCTCGCCCAACTTCGGGTATGAATTCTGCTGCCGCCGACTTGACGACTCCAGACTCAAGGGACTTGATCTCAGTTCCT
>DRKH01000263.1 GCA_011051825.1 Desulfobulbus sp. | reverse complement strand
TCTAAACCAATGTAGTACAGTGTTTTCATGGGAGCCTCCTTGTAGGTCTGACTCGGGGCGATTTATTCGGCCCCTCTGTTCATATTATGAACCGTCCGCTGCAAGGACGCTCCCTTTTTCTCACTTATGCATTTAAACAGTATATACAATACATGTGCGTATGCCAAAAATGTGTATATCGTCCCCGGAATTACCATCCTGGATCCCCGATAACAACTTTTGGGGATGACGGGAAGGTGGCAAGGTGCCCTGCAAAGGGCACGTCTGGGCAAGGGGATTCCCTGTTCATCATCCCCCTGCACGCGGGGATCCGGGTCAGCTGGCAAGGTGTACGAAGCATACTGGCCACGGAACTCGGAACAACAAGTCGCTTGATATTGCAAAGCGTAGAATATTCGGCCTGTCCCTGTGCAAAAAAAAAAGAGACTGGGCCCGGCCCAGTCTCTTTTTGCTGTATGAAATGTTTTTCTACTTTACATCATTTTACATTCCTGCTACTGCGCTGAACCATGCCTTGGCCAGGGCAACCGGACCGCCTGCAGCAACCATTCCGCCAACCAGACTTGCAAATGCCCACAGGCCGATAACCGCCCCGGCGGTATTGATTGAAATCATTGCACCGCGGGAAACCTCTGCACGGGTATCAACGGAAGTTTTTGTGTTGGTCTTTGCGATGGTGTTGGTAGCGGTCATGGCGTTTCTCCTGATATTTTTTTAGATCAAATCGTTTGCTTTATTTGTGTCGTGCTTTGTCTTTTCTATAGCGAGGACTGTGCCAGTTTTAAAAATGTAATAATATCAGGTGAAAACAGAGGGGCGATGTCGGAGAGGAAAAAAATCTATGTCAAAATGACATACTGTTCTGTCAGGATGGCATGCAATGGCGGAAGGGAATGGGGTTCCGGCTCGGCAATTATGATGAAGCGTCCGGTGTGAAACCGGCATGTGGCTGTTGTGATGCTTTTTTTGCCTTTATAACCGTGTATACACCATAAACCATTTCCTCGATTTCGATATCTACCATATTCTCGTGAATGAACGAAAGTATTTTCCTAGTCGGTTTTGCCCCGACGACTAATGATTTTAGATAGATATAGGTGTTGGTAAATGGGTGCCACCAGCTGGAATTAAGAGGGATTGAGTCAACAATGATCATTTGCCCTCCTGATTTTAAAATAGACAATGCTTTTTTTAAGGCTTTTGTTGCATCTGGTATAGCTGTTAATGCAAGACAGAAAATTACCGTATCTGCAGGTTGTGTTTCCGGAAAATTATACATATCCATACATTCAAATGTTACGTTTTCCCAGTTATGTTTCTCCTTCTTCCGATTGGCTATTTCTATCATTTGTTCTGAAAAATCCACCCCTGTAATTTGAGTAGAAATATCTGTATGTTCAAGAATGTAAGGAGTAACTGAAGCAGGGCCACAGCCCAGTTCCACAATTTTTTTTGAAACATTTCCGTTAATTTTATCTGCGACTTTCTTGTATATTTTCTTGGCTTGGCCAAGGCTCATGATAAAAGCAATAAGATCATAACTCGATGCTGCAAAATCATATTTTCTCTCGTTTGCTGCTTGCCTATAGTCCATGTAATTTTGCTCCGTTAATAAAAGTGATTTTCTATAAGTGTTCCGATGATGTTAAGTTGAATATTTATGTCAAATGAAGGTCGTTTAAGCCCCATGAGAAGAACAGTAAAATAGAATGACCAAAATGCCAGGGCACCATCATGTATGTTTATTTTTTTGTTCAACTCACCATTTTCTATGGCATTTTTTACAAGGACTGAAATCTTCTCCAAGAACTCTACTATTTGTGCGTCAAGAATTTCCCCGTGCTCACCTTCTAAAAAGAGTACTTCTTTAATAAGCGTTCGTGAGAGGCTGTGGTTTTCAGCATAAAATGTATAGAGACATTTGGTGATATGTAGAAGCTGATTTTTTAAACCTGACTCTGGCAATGAATTGAATGAGTTTTGAATTATTTTGCTTAGGTCATCTTGAAATGCGGCGGCAAGCAATGAAGGTTTATCTGGGAAATGTTTAAAGATTGTGCCCATGGCAACCCCTGCCTGTTCGGCTAATGAGCGCATTGTTGTTTTTGTGTAACCATTTTTTGCAAACAACACGTAGGCAGAGTTAAGGATAATTCTTCTTGTGTCTTCCTTTTGTAATTGCCTGTGGGAGATTTTTTGTTTTGCGGTCATAATAGTCTTTCGGTGAGAGTGATTACTCAGTGAGCATGTTCACGTTAGGGTAAAATCTTTGATTTGTCAATAGCATTGAATGTAACTCTTTTGCCCCCTGTTCTTGATCGTTCAGCGAGGATCGGGCGAATACCTGTGTGGATTGCCGGAACTGTACATACTGGCCCCGGAACTACCAGCCTGGATCCCCGATAACCGCACTCGGGGATGACGGGAAGATAGCAGGTGTTCTGCAAAGGGCAGGGCTGAGCAAAAGGGGTATTTCCTTCTTGTCATCCTCGCGCAGGCGGGATCCAGGGCCACCGGCAACGTGTAGGAGGGATACTCTCCCCGGAACCACCACTCTGGATCCCCGATAACCGCACTCGGGGATGACGGGAAGGTGGCAGCTGTCCTGTAAAGGGCATGTCTGAGCAGGGGTATTTCCCTGCTCGTCATCCCCGCGCAGGCGGGGATCCAGGCCAACCGGCAAGGTGTACGAAGCATACTGACCCCGGAACTACTACCCTGGATCCCCGATAACAACCTTCGGGGATGACGGGAAGGTGGCAGATGTCCTGCAAGGGCACGTCTGAGCAAGGGGGTATTCCCTGCTTGTCATCCCCGCGCAGGCGGGGATCCAGGCCAACCGGCAAGGTGTACGAAGCATACTGGCCCCGGAACCACTACCCTGGATCCCCGATAACCGCACTCTCCTGTGCAAAAAAAAAGAGACTGGGCCCGGCCCAGTCTCTTTTTGCTGTATGAAATGTCTTTCTTTGTTACGTCGTTTTACATTCCTGCTACCGCGCTGAACCATGCCTTGGCCAGGGCAACCGGGCCACCAGCAGCAACCATTCCGCCAACCAGACTTGCAAACGCCCACAGACCGATAACCGCCCCGACGGTATTGATTGAAATCATTGCACCGCGGGAAACCTCTGCGCGGGTATCAACGGAAGTTTTTGTATTGGTCTTTGCGATGGTGTTGGTAGCGGTCATGGCGTTTCTCCTGATATTTTTTTTGATCAAATCGTTTGGTTTGTTTGTGTGTGGTTTGTCTTCTCTATAGCGAGGACCGTGCCAGTTTTAAAAATCTAATAATATCAGGTGAAAACAGGGGGGCGATGTTGGAGAGGAGAAAAATCCATGTCAAAATGACATACTGTTCTGTCAGGATGGCATGCAATGGCGGAAAAGCATTCCGGAGTTGCTGGGACAAGATATGCAATCCCTGTACGGATGCCGGAGATGTACATACTGTCCCCGGAACCACTACTCTGGATCCCCGATAACAACCTTCGGGGATGACGGGAAGATGGCAGATGTCCTGCAAAGGGTACGTCTGAGCAAAGGGGTATTTCCTGTTCGTCATCCCCCCGCAGGCGGGGATCCATCCCCACCGGTAAGGTATACGAAGAATACTGGCCCCGGAACTACTACCCTGGATCCCCGATAACCGCACTCGGGGATGACGGAAGATGGCAGGTGTCCTGCAAAAGGGCACGTCTGAGCAAAAGGGGTATTCTCTGTTCGTCGTCCCCGCGTAGGCGGGGATCCGGGCCACCGGCAAAATATACGAAACATACTGGCCCCGGAACCACCAGCCTGGATCCCCGATAACAACCCTCGGGGATGACGTGAAGGTGGCAGGTGTCCTGCAAAAGGGCACGTCTGAGCAAAGGGTATTCCCTGCTCGTCATCCCCGCGCAGGCGGGGATCCAGGCCCACCGGCAAGGTATAGGAAAGATACTGACCCCGGAAAACTACTACCCTGGATCCCCGATAACAACCTTCGGGGATGACGCGAAGGTGGGGTGCTGGTGAACGTTTACATTAAAGTTTATGTTTCATAATATAAATTTTAACTGTTTGTTGGTCAAATGAAATTCTGCAACGTAGAGCAAGGGGCATGTCTTGAATTATAAGGCTCGCCCCCCCCTTTTTCCGGTTGTCAAGCGGTGCCGACAATGTTGACCTGGAACCTACTGTAATGGACAGGGAATTGCCGACTGCACAACGTGCCGCCACAGTCGGTTTATCCCCGCCGGGGATGAGGGGAAAAGGGAAATGCGACAAAGTAGAATTACAAGATTCGTTTCTTTTTTTGACTATCAGGCTCACGACGGCCTGTAATTCTTTCCCAGTCCCCCGGGCGGGTTGCCGCTGAGGAGCCGGAGCAGAAAGAGTTTTTTACCTTTCGAGTTTCTGCCGAGGTGGACCACAACCAGGGTGAAGATCATCAGCGGAAACGGTGCCACCTGGAAGATCTGGGCCGGGATGGCCGGAAAGGAGTCCTGGAGGAGAATGCCCAGCATCTGCAGGAAGCCGAAGAGGTAGGCGCCAAAGGCAACCCGCAGGGGGTGCCAGCCGCCGAAGATGACCAGGGCAAGGGCGATCCAGCCGATACCCTCACAGCCCTGCGGCCTTCCCCAGCCCGGTTTGACGGCCAGAGAAAAGGCGGCTCCGGCCAGACCGACCATGGCCCCGCCGGCCAGGGTATAGATGGTCTGGACAACCCTGGGCCGGATGCCGTGGGCCCAGCATCCCTCCGGATTTTCTCCGGCGCAGCGCATGATCAATCCCTGGGGCGTATGGTACATGAACCACCAGAGCAGGGGAATGGCAATAAAGCTGGAGTAGACGATTATAGAGTGGTTGAACAGGACCGGCCCGAAAAAGGGCAGATCGGAGAGCAGGGGGATCGGCAGCCCGGAGAGTTGTGGGCCTGGTGTTCGGGCAAAAGGGGCACCGAGAAAGTAGGCCAGGTCCCGACAGAGAAAGGTGAGGGCAAAACCGACCGCCACCTGGGACTGGCCCAGCCAGATACTGATAATCGCCAGTACCAGCGCGACCAGCATGCCGGTTGCGGCGGCAGCCCCGAAACCTGCAACAGTGGAATCATATCTTGCAGCAACGGCAAAACCGGTCATGGCCGAGAGCAGGATAGTGCCGTCCAGGGACAGGTTGATGACTCCTGCTTTTTCGCTCAGGGTCTCGCCAAGGGCTGCCAGCACCAGGGGCGCGGCAGTGGCGGCAATTCCAGCCAGCAGAACGACGATTGAAATTTCCATCAACGCGCTCCCTTTTTCCGGCGCAGGCCGTGCACCAGCAGGGCGCTGAGTACGCAGGCGCCCTGAATGACTCCGGAGAGCGAGGAATCAATCTGGAGCATGATCGGCAGCTGAATAGAACCCGCCGCCAGCCAGGCAAAGAACAGAGCGATCAGGGGAACGGGCAGGGCTTTGTAATTGGCCAGCATGACAACCAGCAGGCCCAGATAGCCGTAACCGCTGGACACCGCCGGGATCAGGCGATGATAGACCCCGGTGACCTGGATTCCGCCGGCCAGTCCGGCCATGGCCCCGCCGACCAGAATGGCCAGCAGGCCGTAGCGTTCGGGTTTAATATGAAAGAGCCGGGCCGCCCTGGCATTGATGCCGACTGCCTTGACCCGGAGCCCGAACCGGGTCCGGTTTAAGAGAAACCAGCTGAGCAGGAAAACAAAAATAGCAAGGCCAAGGGCTGTCGGTGCCACCCGCCAGCCGGTCGGTGTGGTCAGCCAGAGGTTGCGGGAAAAGATGTCGGTCCCGCTCATGGAGGCGATACCGTCCCGTTTCCAGGGCCCGAAGATCAGATAGAGGATAATGCCCTGGGCTACGAAGTTCAGGCCCAGACCACCGAAAATCTCATTGACCCCGCCCCGGTTTTTGAGCACTCCGGCAAAAATACCCCACAGGCCGCCGCCGATGCAGGCTGCAGTCAGGGAGAGGATTATGGTGAGCGTCGGCGGCAGCACCCCTTCCGGCAGTCGCAGCAGGATGGTGGCTCCAATGGCGCCCATGACCACCTGGCCCTCGATACCGATGTTCCACAGCCCGGCCTGAAAGGTAAAGAGCAGGCCGCAGGAGCAGAGCAGCAACGGCACCCAGATGGAGAGGATCTGACTGAATTTGAGCCAGGAGGTAAACGAGCCCGCAGCCATTGCCCCGGCAATACTGGTGGGGGAGAGGTCGAGCAGGAAGAGGAGCAGCCAGACCGCACCGGAGGCCAGGACCATAATGCTGAAAAACTGGAGGATGTTTGAAGAAATACGGGAGGTCGGAAGCATATTCATGGCTGTTCCACCTGGCCGGTAATGGCCCGGGAAACTTCCTGATAACTGGTTTGATCGGTGGGCCGGTCGAGGATAATCCGACCGTTGAAAAACACCAGCACCCGGGTGGCCTGTTCCATGATTTCTTCAAGATCAGGCGAGGCAAAGACAATGGCGCCGTCTTCGGGCAGACGGTCGCGTAGGTGCTGCCAGGTCCACTGGCCCGACTGTACGTCCAGGCCGCGGGTGGGATTTTCAAGCAGGATAAGTTTTGCCCCTTCCGGGATCAGCGAGAGCAGAAGACGCTGCTGGTTGCCGCCGGACAGCCCTTCCGCCGTTGTTTCGGTGTTGCCGATGATGGAAAAGGTGTTGATGGCCTGCTTTGACCTGGCCCGGCCGCTTGAACCGGTGAGCAGAAAAGAAGTATCACCGGCCAGCAGATGGTGTTCCCGGATCGAGAGCCCGGCAATAAGCCCTTCCCGCAACCGGTCGGCGGGCAGAAAGACCCGCATCACCAGGTCCTCTTCGTGCAGGGGACTGGTGATGCTGCCCTGTTCCGGTTTGAGCAGGCCATAGGCCATCTGCAGGAACACCGACTGGCCGGATCCGTCAAGTCCGGCCAGACCGATCATCTCGCCCTGGTGGATTTTGACGGAAATCCGGTCAAGGCCGACCCGGCCGGCGGTGGTCACCACCTGATCCATGGTCAGAATTGACGGGCCGGTTTTTTTCTGCGGCGGAGGTGAGGTTTTGCTCGGCAGGGTGTCGAACATGGCCTGGAGCAGGCCGTCCTCATCAAAGGGACGTTCCTGCTCACCGGCAAGCTTGCCGTGCCTGAGCACGGTCACCCGGTCGCAGAGGCTGTGAATTTCAGCCAGTTTATGGGAAACCAGGATAATAGCGGTGCCCTCACGTCGTAACTTGTCCAGGGTTGCAAATAAGAGTTCCTGCTGGGCCACCGAGATACCGGTGGTCGGCTCGTCAAGAATCAGGACCTTGCACTGGTCGCGGATAAGCCGCATGAGTTCGACCTGCTGGCGTTCGCCGACCGTGAGCTTTTCCTGGCGGGCTGCGGGGTCAAGTTCAAATCCGAATTTTTTGCAGAGTCGGGCCAGCACCTGCCGCTGTCTGCCTGGATTGCCGTCTGCGCTTGCGGCTATAAAGTTATCAAGTACGCTCAGTTGCGGAAAATCCAGCGGTTCCTGGTAAAGCATGCCGATTCCCAGATCCCTGGCTTCCTGGGGCGACTGCAGGTCCACCGCCCGATTTTCAAAAGAGATCGTGCCCGAGGTTCGGCTGATAAATCCGGTCAGAATCTTCATCAGGGTGGATTTCCCGGCCCCGTTTTCACCGATAATTCCGTGGATCGAACCCGGCTCAACGGTGAGACTGACCCCCTGCAGGGCGTTGACCGTGCCGAATTTTTTATGGATATTTTGCAGTGAAATCATTGATCAGGGGTTCGGGGTTAGGGGCCAGGGGCTGGGGATGTGGAATGGCGCATACATTAGGAACTGTTTCCGTAGCCTTCATTCGGGCGATAACCAGGTTTTTTGTAGGGTGAGCGCCGCCCACCAGAGGAAGGTCATGGGTTACAATAACCGCTGCTTCGCCGGAAGGACGTTGCTACATATAGAGTGTAGAGTGCATCAGGGCTCAGCAGCTTTTTTGGTGGGCAATGCCCACCCTTTTTTATTTCTGCCAATGACAAATTTCCCTTAGCTTGACGGCTATAGGGGTCAGGGGAGACCTCTTCCTGTAAAGCCGCTGACCCCTGATCCCCATAGCCGTCAAGCTAACACAAATTATCTATAATATCAGGGGATAACAATACCGTAGGAGCCCGCCCCGCGGGCGATAATTATGCGTCATATTGATGTTTCTGCCGACAATCGC
>DRKH01000262.1 GCA_011051825.1 Desulfobulbus sp. | reverse complement strand
GTTGCCACCAGGGCCTCGCTTATCAGCTGCCAGGGGAATCTGACCCGGATGTCCAGTTCGAACTCCCGGTTGAGGACGGCCTGCAGCTGGTCACGGCAGGTGGGGCAGGGGGTGACCACAACTTTGGCGCCGGATTCCCGGATCTGCCGGGCCTTTATTCTGCCGTGAAATATACGTTCCGTATCAAAGGGTGTGGCCATGGTTCCGCCGCCGCCACCGCAACAGTAGCCGAACTGTCGATTTGGTATCATCTCGATGAAGTTGGGGCAGCAGATTCCGGTTATTTTCCGACCCTGCTCAGCCGTATCCCTGTCCGGTGTTATCCAGTCGTTGCGACTGTAATGGCAGGGATCATGGTAGGTGGTGAGCTCGTAACAGAGCCCCCTGTTGATATGGATACGTTTTGTGTCGATATACTCGCTCAACAGGTCGAGCGAGGTGTAAATGGTGTACTGTTTCAGGGCCTCGGGGAACCATCTCTGCAGACCGGAGACAACGGCATGGGCGGCATGGCCGCATTCCGGCAGCAGCAAGGCCCGGCAGCTCAACCGCTCCAGGTTGTCGACAATTCGTCCGACCATGGTCCTGGCGGCATCGTCATCTCCGGAAAAAAATCCCCAGTTAACCGCTTCCCAGTTGTCGGCCGGGATGGTCCAGGATTCACCGGCGGCATAAAAGATACGCCACCACCACTGCAGGCTTTCGGGCTCGGCAAAAGGAATCTTCGAGTTGACGGGCACAAGCAGTCTGGCGCCGCGGCTGTCAACGGGAACGCAAAAGTCTGGCCCGGTGTATTTTTTTGTTTCCTCCTCCTGTTGCAGCAGGATCTGCAGGAAATCATCTTTGGGTATGCCGATATTGTTCCCCTGTTCCAGGCAGGTGGTCACTCCAAGCTGGATGGAGCCGGGAACCAGGGTCCGCTTTCGTGTAGACCGCAGGGTGCGGATGAGTTCAACGATCTCGACTCCGACCGGGCACACCTGTCGACAGCGCCCACATAATGTGCATTTCCAGGGCCAGTCCAGGGTGGTGAGTTCCTTGTCCATGCCAAGGATGGCCATCCGAACCAGCTTGCGGGGATCCATGGCGTCGACTCCGCTGATGGGGCAGGCACCGGCACAGGATCCACAACCCACACAGATGTCGGCAAGAGCTGGATTCGTGTACAGGGGGTGAGCTGAGGGCTGCAGTGTAAACGGCGTTGGAGAGGGACCGGCCGGCGTGGCCCGCATGGTGTCGGAGCAAGGATCGGAGGTAATGTGTTGTTGCGGTTTGCGGCCGAATTTCTCACACAGTCTGGTGTAGTCGGCTTTTTCTACACGGTAGCGACGACCGGCGGTCTTTTTTGCCGGCAACAGGCCGGAGTTTATCCAGTTTCGGATTGTATTTCTGTGGACTTTGAACTCTCCGGCAAGCTCGGTTACTCGAAATTCATAACTCATAACCACTCCGTATCTTTTCCCTGCAGGGTCGGGACCATGCGGCAGATGGAGCGGCAGGCGGACGGGACCGCTGCAGCTACAGTGGCGGAGAGGCCCGGACGGACAGCATCGGGGACGGACTCGATCTGGGCCGTGAGCAAGGTTACCCGGGTCTTTGTTTCCCGGGCTAGTTCTCTGAGCAGATTGATGGTTGGAAACTGGTGCAGGGAAAAATCATGGATTTTTTCGGTCGGAATTGCAGAGGGGTCACGTTCCTGTAAGGTTCCGGGCCGGAGGCCCGGAGTATCCACGGCGTCGACAAGAATAATCCTGTCGGCTGCGGTGGCGGGGCTGAGGAGGTAATCGAGCAGGTATTCGCGGACACCTGTTCCGGCGTCAACAGCCAGGACATTGTCAGGCAGGACAACAGTACTGCTCAGGGATTCGATAACGGTCGGTCCAAATCCGTCGTCGCCCAGCAGAATATTGCCGCAGCCAAAAATGACGGTATAGATATCTCTACATTTCATTATTTGCCTGGAACAACCCATGTGCTGTGCCTGCTGTGCAAGATCAGCCAGCCTGTGTGAGCAGGGATACTGTGGAATGAGTCCCTGCGTTTGCCGAGCAGAGCAGGTTTTGTGGTCAAACGCAAAACCTTCACTGTCTATAGAAGCGCTCCAGGGCTTTTTTTCAAGGAAAAAGGTGTTGTGGGCGACGAGGAAAATGACGACTTGTGCCCTCTTGCACAGTATGCACAATTACGGAGGGATGGTTTGTGCAGCAGCCGTTTCCTCGTAAGACGTTCAGGGCGGGTGCAACCACAGGGTACAACCCCTGTGACGAGATAGAGTTTTTCTTGCTGTTTTTGCAAAAAAAACCGGTTGCTGCGCCGCTGATCGCTGGTGTCCTGTTTGTTTCCTGTCAGCCGCCACCGATGACCGGAAAGATGGCCAGCTGGTCACCCTGAACCGGTATCCGGTCCAGGGTGCACTGACGGGAGTTGATCATGGTTACGCCGACCTCTTCCGGGGCAATGCCCTGGGAAAGAATAATGTCGCGCACCGTGGTACCGGCGGGGAACTGCTGTTGCTGCTCTATGAAGCGGTTTTCACGGAAAAAGGCAAACAGCTTGACCGTGATCGATATCCGGTCCTCAGCAGCCATTAAAAATTCCAGAAGGTATCGATTTCTTCACCGGAAATGTCCCAGACCACGTTATGGGGGGCAATGGGTTCCTCGCTGAAGAATTCCGGCAGCCGGTCATCCTTGTTGGTAAAACCGGCAGCCTCATTAAATGCGCGCTCGGTTTTCAGGATGCTGATGCCCAGGTTGGTCACATCATCGGCGACCAGATGAATGCCGAAGCGGGCATTGATCATGTCAACCAGGGCCGGCAGGCAGGTTGCATCGTCCAGGGCGGCAAAGGCAATGAACAGACACATGCCGGTGGAGTCAATGGCGGCGGTGGCGATCTGCAGGTTACGTGACAACTCGACCTGTCCTTCATGGCTCAAGGGATCAAGCGAACCCCCCACGCCCAGGATATTGGTGGCAATGGTGTATCCCATGGTGTGGTCAGCGCCCTGGGTGGAGGTTGCATAGGTGATGCCGATCCCCTTGATCGCCCGGGGGTCATAGGCCGGGATAGCCTGGTTTTTAACCACCGGCACCCGGGTCACGCCAAAGGCACGGCCAACCGAGCCGGCCCCGCAGCCGATGATGCGGCCAAGCGGTGTTCCTTTAGCAATATCTTCCCGCAGAATTCTGCAGATACCCTCTCCGTCGCCAAACTCAAGGACTCCGCCCTCCATGGCCACGCCCATGGCAACCGAGGTCTCAATGGTGTCGATCCCGATGTCATCCATCAGGTGATCCGCCTCGGCAATGTGATCCAGGTTGTCCACGCAGCAGTCCGCACCCATGGCCCAGATGGATTCATACTCAAAACCCGAGGTTTTGTATTTTTTATTGACATCATTGTAAATCTGCGAGCATTGGATAACACAGCCGGTGTGGCAGTTATGTCTGGGTTTGCCTCCCCGTTCGACAATGGTGTCATGCATGGTCTCGCCGGAGATCTCTTCGTGGCCGTCAAACTGACCGGCGGTGAAATTACGGCTGGGCAGGGCCCCGGCTTCGTTGATGATATTAACCAGGACGTTGGTACCGTAAGTGCCGAGTGCCTGACTGATGGGATTGTCGACCAGGGCTTTGGTAAAGGTACGGTTGGCCTCCTTGAATTTGTCGGGATCGGCTATCTCGACTTTGGCCTCGGTGGGCTCAATGGCGATATATTTAATCCGTTTGGAGCCCATGACCGCACCCAGGCCGCCGCGGCCGTTGGAACGGAGACGGGAATCGGGATCTTTGATCGAGATATTGGCGGAGAGCAGTTTCATCTCCCCGGCTGGGCCGATTGTCATGATACCGTGCTTTTCACTGGTGCGTGCCTGAACCGCAGCAACAACATCGAAGTTGCCCTTACCTGCCAGTTCGGTTTCTTCATTGATGGTGATGGCGTCGGCCGAGATCAGGATATTATACCAGCTGTCGCCTTTGGGTAACCCTTCAATGATAAGGGCCTTGCAACCGATTCGAGCCAGCATCTGGGCGGCAGTGCCGCCGGCGTTGGCCTCTTTGATGGTTCCGGTCAACGGGCTTTTTGCCCCTACGGAAAGACGACCGGAGTTGGCGGCTGCAGTCCCGGAGAGCAGACCGGGGGCAAATACGAGTTTATTTTTGCCGCCCAGAGGATGGCAGGTTGGTTCAACTTCCGCTGCAACAATGGTTGAGGTCAGGCCGCGCCCGCCAAGACCACTCCAGTCGGTTGGAACATCCTCAATAGCTGTACTCAATGTTGACATGTTGACGCGAAAAATTTTATCTGCCATTGCCTGTCTCCTTTGATTTTTTTCTGGAAATCTCATCGAAGCATCATGCTTTCGAGTTGATTTTCACTCTCGAAATCTGTGGTGTTCTTGCGGTTGGTCTGCAAAATTCTCGTCGTAACTGTTCAGCAGCACCCCATCTGCACGCGATCATGCCGGTTCACATGGAACTCACTATAGCTCTCCAGCATGCTTGCGCACATCTGGAGCACTGCACAACAGTTACATCCCGGGTGACTGCAAGTTTCCTGCATGCACCTGAATAGTGATGATTTATGGAGTATTTCAGTGGGGTGGTTGCTGCTCATGGGTGCCGAGTACCTTGGCTTCTATCTGCTGTTTTGTCTGTTCATCGGGTTCCGGCTTTTGCCAGCGGATAAACTGTTCCGTGACCCGCATGAAGTCGCCGTTATCCTTTTTACATTGTGTACATATGGCTTCGGCCTGATCCCGATACATTATGATCTTGCTGGCCGGCTCTCCCTCGTTATTGACTGCAGCCATCTTTCTACAGCCGCAGTCAAGACGGATGACTGCAACCCCGATAGCATCCGGACTGCCTTCGAGGATGCCCTCTATCATGGCCCGTTCACCTTGTTCGACGGCCCGTTTTTTCCGCGAAATTTTTTGTGCGCCCATTGGAGGTCCTTTTTTTATGGTGTATTGCCGGTTACAAAAAATCTAGTTCGGCGATTCGCCTGCCCGCTCACGCACCCTGTCCGACCGTTTGACGACCTCGGCCTTATGCTTGCTTATGCTTACAACGCGATGGTCTGCTCTGGCGCTGGTGCCTGGAGTGCGGTTGTTGAGGAACATGACGCGTAATCGGTCAGAGGCTGTGCCCCTGAACACGGAGCTGAGACGAGATACGCAGGTTCTCTACTGTTCTCTACTGTTTAAAAAACTTCTCCCCAGTAATATTCTGTTTCCCGGCCACCGGTCAATAAAAAATTTACTTTTTTAACCCGCAGGCTTAATTCAAGCAGTAGGGCTGTTTTTGCTTGATGATCAAGAGGTTATCGCCTTTCCCTCATTAAAGTGTGCCGGGTTGTTTTTATCTTGACAAACCTCCGAGCTTTCGGTAGAGGGGATTCACCCGAGGTGGAACTACGGCTTTTTAACGTCGGGTCTGAAAATGGTAGTTATATAATTTTTATTTTTTCATTATTTTATCAGGAGGTTAGTATTATGTGGGAAATCATTGTTGATAAAGATAAGTGTGCCGGTGATGAGGAATGTGTAAACGCTTGTCCTGCTCAGGTTTACGAAATGGTTGACGGCAAAGCAGAGCCTGTAGAGCCCGATGAGTGCCTGGGTTGTGAGACCTGTGTTGAAGTTTGCCCCGAGGGTGCCATCACCGTTACCGAAGTGTAAGTTTACATACACTTCAGTTTGTTGACTGTAAGCCCATCCCTGTAAGGGGATGGGCTTATGTCGTTTTAAGGGCTCATTCAAAGGGAGTACTTTACGACATGAAACATCCAGGCGTACAACGTATAAAACCGGGGGTCAGTCGATCTGTTCACCTGTGTATTGCAGCTCTGCTCTGGACTTCCATCGGCATCATGCTCATGGTCAGGGGCTGGGGCTGGATCGGGCCGGGTCTTGCCCGCATGCTGGTTGTCCTTGCGCTTCTTGCCGGTACCCTGAAATCTGTTTTCATCCTGGATAAAACGGCGGATCGTTCTATTTCCAGGATTAAAAAATTTAATGATGCCACCTGCATCGGCGCTGTGTACTCCTGGAAAACCTGGCTGCTGGTGGCATTGATGATGACCTTTGGTATCACCATGCGTACCCTGACCGATCCGGGGATGGTTATCGGCACCCTGTACATGGCTATCGGCTGGGCCCTGCTGTTCTCAAGCCGTCGGGGCTGGCTTGCCTGGTGGCAGTGGGTTCACCGTGCTTGAATCACTCAATAAAGTAGTGGTCAGTCGTCGGGCACTACGCCACAACTTTTCCGTCTGCAGTGATCAGGCCGGGAGTTCCGCGGTCATGGCCATGGTTAAGGCCGATGGTTACGGACATGGAATGGTGGAGTGTGCCCGTGTCTTTGCCGATTGCGGGGCAGCCGCCTTCGGGGTTGCCGAGCTGGTTGAGGGCATCGAGTTGCGCAGGGCCGGATTTGAGCAGCCGATTTTTATCCTGGCCGGGGTGCTGCCCGAGTTTTTCGACGCCCTGTTTGAATATGGCCTGACGCCGGTCCTGGTAGATGCAACCCTGATCCCGGCCCTGGCAAGAGAGGCTGTTCTTCGCAGAAAAGAAATCGCGGTCCATGTCAAGATGGACGCCGGCATGGGGCGACAGGGTTTTTTGCCGGCTGAACTTGGCGATATTGTGGCCGCCATAAAGAGCCGGGAAGGGCTTCGCCTCCAGGGGATTATGGCCCATTTTCCCATGGCCGATAATCCGGACCCGGCAGGCAGCAAGCGGATCCTTGCCGATTTTCTCCGGGCGGTGGCAGGGCTCAGACCCGATATTCATCAGGACCTCTGCCTCCACATTGCCAACTCCGGCGGCCTGTTTTCCGTCGACGGCACGTCCCTGGACATGGTTCGACCCGGTATCTCCCTCTACGGCTATGGAGCTGCCGGAGCAGGTGACGTATCGGCAACAGCAGAGCCTCAGTTGATTCCGGCCATGCAGTTTGTCTCCCGGGTCATTCAGGTGCGGGAGGTACCGGCCGGGACAGGACTTGGTTATGGCCATATCTTCACCACCGGCAGAACGACCCGGCTGGCCGTCCTGCCGGTAGGCTATGAGGACGGCTATCTCCGGGTTCTGTCCAACAGGGCCCGGGTCTTGCTGCATGGTCGGAGTGCGCCGGTCGTCGGCCGGATATCCATGAACCTGACCCTGGTCGATGTGACGGATATCAACGCGGTCCGGGTTGGTGACGAGGCCGTCCTGCTCGGCAGCCAGGGTCGGGAGACCATAACCGCAGATGAGATCGGCGGCTGGATGGAGACGATCTCCTATGAGGTGCTCTGTCTGTTTGGGCATTGCAATCGAATTGAATATGTTGATTGATAGGCATGTTGTATGCTGTAGTATTTTGTACCGATACATTTACTGAACCTGTAACTTGAAATTGATCCATTAAAAAAATTAAAAAAGATGATAAAATCACAGCTGAAAGAACGTGTCGACCACTGCTACCGGCAAGGGGTTGAAAAGGGATTCTGGACCGATGCAGCGGCCGACAGGTATACGATCGAAGTGCCGAAACGTGAAGGCCAGGGCGATTTTTCGACCAACCTGGCCATGGTCGTGGCGGGCATGGAAAAACGCAATCCCCGTCAAGTGGCCTCGCAGCTGGTCGAACTTCTGGGCGGTGGCGATGCCCTGCTGGACAAGGTGGAGATTGCAGGACCTGGTTTTGTCAATTTTTTTCTCAATACAGGGGTGTGGAGTTCCGTGCTCCCCAAAATTTTTGAGCAGGGTGAGGGCTTTGGCCTGACGGATTTTGGTGAGGGCAGAAAGGTGCTGGTTGAATTTGTCAGTGCCAACCCCACCGGACCGCTCAGCGTCGGCCATGGCCGCAATGCCATCCTGGGCGACTCCATTGCCCGGGTTCTGGCTGCCGTGGGCTATGATGTTCAGCGGGAATATTATTTTAATGATGCCGGACGGCAGATGCGGGTTCTCGGCGCTTCAACCAAGGCCCGCTATCTTGAATTACTCGGCCTGGAGAACGAATTTCCCGAGGATGGCTACCAGGGAGATTATATCTACGATATCGGACGGCGGCTGATGGAGGAATTTGGCGACGGCCTGAAAGACAAGGACGTCCTCTTTTTCAAGGACCAGGCCCAGAAGGATATCTTTGCCGATATTGACAGTACCCTCAAGCGAATAGGAATTGCCTTTGATTCCTATTTCAATGAACACACCCTCTATGAGAACGGGTTGATTGATGATGTGGTCGCGGACCTGCGGAAAAAAGGGCTTGTCTATGAAAAGGATGAGGCCACCTGGTTCAAGACCACCGAGTTCGGCCAGGAACAGGACCGGGTAATCATAAAAAAAACCGGCGAACCCACCTATCGATTGCCGGATATCGCCTACCACCGGGAAAAGTTTCGGCGCGGTTTTGACTGGATGATCGATATTTTCGGGGCCGATCACATTGCGACCGTACCGGATGTTATGGCCGGTATCCGGGCCCTGGATCTGGACGACTCCAAGGTTACCGTGATCCTCCATCAGTTTGTCACGCTGATGCGGGGCGGTAAACAGGTGAAGATGTCCACCCGTAAGGCGACCTTTGTTACGGTTGATGAACTGGTTGATGAGGTCGGGGTCGATGCCCTGCGTTTTTTCTTCCTCATGCGCAAACCCGACAGTCAGCTGGAATTTGACCTGGACCTGGCCACCAGTCAGAGCCAGGAGAATCCGGTTTATTATGTGCAATACGCCCATGCCCGCCTCTGTTCCATAGCGCGGCAGGCAGAGGAACAGGCCGTTGCCGCCGGAAACCTCGACTCGGGTGACCTTCTGCTGCTCAAAGAGGAAGAGGAGCTTGCCCTGTTGAAAATCATGGCCGGTTATCCGGCGATGATAGCCGGTGCCGCCCGCGATCTGGCCCCGCACCGGGTTATTTTCTTTCTCATGGAGCTGGCCGGTCAGTTTCATCGCTACTACAATAAACACAAGGTCTTGGGAGAAAATCCGGAGTTGAGCAGGGCCAGGCTGCAGTTTTGCCGGGCCCTGAGAATGGTATTGAGAAACGGCCTCAATCTGGCCGGTCTTGATGCCCCGGAAAGGATGTAAGGAGCCTTCTGGTATAGAGGGTTGGCGAAAAACGAACCTGTAAAATTTTTATCAATACTCGCCGCTCTCTGTGCATCCATATGACTTGCCCGGAATGACAGGCCTGTATCGGGGCAAATTTACGAGATCTGTATTATGGCGGTGAGGAAGAAAAAACGAGTAAAAAAAAAGCCGGTCAAACGGTTTCGCTTCCAGTTGAGTCTTGCCGGAGTGGCCGGGGTCGGAGTTGTTGTGTTCTGCCTGTTCCTGTGGATGTTCCTGCTCGGAATCTGGGCCGGTCAGACTATTCTTCTGCCTTCATCCACGCCCGGTCAGGCGAGAGCTGGAACCCGTCATGTTATACCGGAAAAACAAAAACCACCTGTTGGGATTATTGTGCCGGAAGGGAAAAAAAGGTCGGCCGGCAAGTAGTATCCAGTGTCGTTCCGGTGAGGAGGCGATTGTTAATGCGGTATGCTCCTTGACCGGTGCTGTCGGCCGGAGTAGAATGCATATGTTTGTCCGTAAGTGTTCAGGGGCACCGCACGGAGTCTCGCAGGCTCGCTTACCTCTTCGCACGGTCGCGACTGCCCGCATAGAGGGGCTATCGGAGTCTCCGCTCCGCTCCGCTTACCTGCGGCCAGTCGCGCCTGCACGAATCTACGGCACCCCTGATCACTTACAGGTTTAAGATAGATGAAAACACATAGTTACAAATCCTGTGACCAGTTCGTTTGTCCTGATGAATATTGAGTGTCGGGTGGTTTTAAGATCCTCCCGAGCCCATGTTGAATTCAAGTGGTATCGAAAAATAGTGTGAGTACGCTTAATCAGAAGAACGCAGGACAAATTCGTCCTGCCCGGATGGGAGATGTTCGGGCAATCCATGCCCTGCTGCAGGGGTTTGCCGATCAGGGGCTGCTGCTTGCCCGTTCCATCAGTTCCCTGTATGACCAGCTGCGTGATTTTATTGTCTATGACGATGGTGGAGTGCTGGGGGTCTGTTCCCTGCATATCAGCTGGGATAATCTGGCTGAAATCCGTTCTCTGGCCGTTGCCCCCGAGGTGCAGGGACGAGGTGTCGGTACCCGGCTGGTAAGTTCCTGCCTGGATGAGGCGGAAAGCCTGGAAATCGGACAGGTCTTTGTCCTCACCTACCAGGCGGATTTTTTTAGAAAACTTGATTTTGTTGATAAGGACAAAAAAGACCTTCCCCATAAGATATGGAGTGACTGTCTGCACTGCCCCAAGTTTCCGGACTGTGATGAGGAAGCCCTGCTGTGGGATTCGAAAAAAAGAATGGAGTAACTGGTCACAGGGCATGTAACCATCCGTTTTCATTTTACCAACTTACAGAATGTATGAGCCCGTTGATTTATGAGCAGAGCTGCACTGCTTTGCCATTGGAGAAAATAGAATGATTGGAAAGGCATTAACCAAAGTTTTTGGGAGCAAAAACGATCGAACCATTAAGCAACTGCGTCAGGTAGTGGCCCGGGTTAACGATCTGGAACCCTCCATCGAGCCGCTCAGTGATCAGGAGCTTGCCGGTAAAACCAATGAATTTCGTGAGCGGGTTGCCAAGGGAGAGTCCCTTGATGATCTGTTACCGGAGGCCTTTGCCGTTGTCAGGGAGGCGGCCCGGCGAGTCCTTGGTGAACGCCACTATGATGTTCAGCTTATCGGTGGTCTTGTTTTGCATCGGGGGATGATCGCGGAGATGAAAACCGGTGAAGGTAAAACCCTGATGTCGACGGCGCCGGTCTACCTGAATGCCCTGTCCGGCAAAGGCGTCCATGTGGTTACGGTCAATGATTACCTGGCCAGCCGCGACATGGAATGGATGGGCCAGGTCTATCGTTTTCTCGGTCTGACTACCGGTTCCATTGTCCATGACATGGATGATGATGACCGCCGGGAAGCCTATGCCGCCGACGTCACCTACGGAACCAATAATGAGTTCGGTTTTGATTATCTGCGGGATAACATGAAATTTTCTCTGGAAGATTTCTGTCAGCGTGGATTCAACTATGCCATTGTCGATGAGGTCGACTCCATTCTCATCGATGAGGCCCGAACCCCGCTGATTATTTCAGGTCCGGCGGAGATGTCCACGGATATGTATCTCAAAGTCGACCGGATTATGAAACATTTCAAGGAGGATGAGCATTACACCAAGGAGGAAAAGGATCGCCAGGCCATGCTCACCGATGAAGGGGTGATCCTCGGCGAGGAACTGCTCGGGGTGGACAACCTCTATGATCCCCGTAACATCAATCAGCTTCATCATATTAATCAGGCCCTTAAGGCCCATGTCCTGTTTCAACGGGATGTTGATTATATCGTCAAGAACGGTCAGGTTGTTATTGTTGATGAATTTACCGGTCGGACCATGGAAGGCCGGCGTTATTCCGATGGACTGCATCAGGCCCTGGAAGCCAAGGAAGGGGTTAAGATTGAGAAGGAAAATCAGACCCTGGCCTCGATTACTTTTCAGAATTATTTCCGGATGTATGACAAGCTCGCCGGTATGACGGGTACGGCGGACACCGAGGCCCCTGAATTCAAGAAGATTTATGACCTTGACGTGGTGGTGATCCCCACCCATCGGGAGTTGATTCGGCTTGATTATCCCGATGTTATTTATAAAAATGAAAAGGCCAAATATCGCAATATTGTTCGTGAAATAAAGGAACTCAATGAGAAGGGCCAACCTATCCTGGTCGGCACGATTTCCATTGATGTATCCGAAAAGATAGCCAAGATGCTGGAAAAGGAAAAGGTGCCGCATGAGGTACTCAACGCCAAGCAGCATGAGCGGGAAGCTGAAATTATTGCCGATGCCGGTCAAAAGGGCAAGGTGACCATTGCCACCAATATGGCCGGTCGTGGTACGGATATCAAGCTGGGCGAAGGCGTCCGCGAGCTGGGCGGTCTGCATATCCTCGGTACCAGCAGGCACGAGAGCCGCCGGATCGATAACCAGTTACGTGGTCGATCCGGCCGTCAGGGCGATCCGGGCTCTTCCAGATTTTTTCTCTCCCTGGAAGATGATCTCCTGCGGATTTTTGGTTCCGGTCGTATCTCCGGTATCATGGACAAACTCGGCATGGAAGAGGATGAGCCCATTGAGCACTCGATGATTTCCAAGGCCATTGAAAATGCCCAGCGCAAGGTGGAGGGCCATCACTTTGATATCCGGAAACACCTGCTTGAATATGATGATGTCATGAACAAGCAGCGTGAGGTCATCTACAGCCAGCGCCGTGAGGTGCTCCAGGGCGAGGACATTAAGCCGATTATTGATGATATGGTTACTGATCTTGTTCAGGAGGTGGTTTCTGAGATTGCGGTGGAAAAGACCCCGTCGGAAGATTGGGAGTGGGAGACCTTTAACGAGCGGGTCGGTGAACTGTTCAACCTGCAGCCGGCCTGGAATAAAACCGAGCGGACCGACCTTGACCATGACAGTCTTCTTAAAAAACTGACCGCTGAAATTGAGGCCAAATACCGGCGTCAGGAAGAGCAGAACGGTCCCGAGCAGATGCGTCAGCTGGAACGGATGATCCTCTTGCAGATGGTGGACACCCTGTGGAAGGAACACCTGCTCAATATGGATCACCTCAAAGAGGGCATCGGCCTGCGAGGCTATGGTCAGAAAAACCCCCTTGACGAGTACAAGAAAGAGGGCTTCGATCTGTTCATGACCATGATTGAAACGGTAAAACAGCAAACCGTCGGTACGCTGTTCAGAGTTCAGATCATGCAGGATGATGAGTTGGAACGACTGGAAGAAGAACGTCGCCTGGAGCGGGAGCGGGAGCTGGAGCTGGCCCGTCGAGCCTCCGGTGACAAGGGCGCCGATGTTGAGCGAAAGCCCGTCAAACGCAGCGAAGAAAAAGTCGGCAGGAATGCCCCCTGTCCCTGTGGCTCCGGTAAAAAATACAAAAAATGCTGCGGTAAACTGGCATAGCCGGCATCAGGGTATCCCGTCACAGGCTTTGTACCTATGTGGATTCACCTGCCCTGAACTTTTAGGGTTCGCTCAGCAATAACTTCGTAGAGGTGAGGTGTAATGTGGACATTTAGAGAAGTGATCTGATTGCATGCAACCGCAGGCGTAGCAGGGCTACGCCTACGGATTGCATAATTGAAGATCGCTTTTCTAAATGTTCAAAGTGCGC